>JAOAPW010000069.1 GCA_025463105.1 Candidatus Acidiferrum typicum
ATGTTCCCTTCGTAGTCGTCGGGTCGCTCGCTGTACTGGGCTTGGGCGTTGTGTCCACTGCCGCGCGTAAAATAAGCCGCCGCTGGATGCTGCGTGCCCGGCAATGTCCGGTAGGGAATCGCATCGCAATCAACTTCTTTGTAGCGGGCTAAGTTGCCGTTTTTGTCCAAATCTACTTTGCCACTTACTTTCCCGCGCTCAATCGGCGTCCCGGGTATGGAAACGGATCGGACATCCAATTGTTCATGCCCAGGTCCAGGTCCGATAGAACAAACACCAGCGTCTGAAATTGCTCGGCCAGGTTGAACGCATCCATCGCCATGGTGAAACACTCGTGCGGCGATGACGGATACAGCATGATGTGCTTGGTGTCCCCGTGCGACAGAAACGCCGTCGAAAGAATGTCGCCCTGCGAGGTGCGCGTCGGCAGCCCAGTGGACGGTCCCACCCGCTGAATGTCCCAAACCACTGCCGGAATCTCTGCGTAATATGAAAGCCCGGCAAACTCCGACATCAGGGAAATCCCCGGTCCCGACGTGGTCGTCATGGCACGAGCGCCTGCCCATCCCGCCCCCATCACCATCCCAATGGCAGCCAGTTCGTCTTCCGCTTGCACTACGGCAAAAGTGGCCTTCCCATCCGGGCCGACGCGGAAGCGTTTCAAGTACTCGATCATGCTCTCCGCCAGTGATGATGAAGGCGTGATCGGATACCAGCTCAGGACCGTAACTCCCGCAAACACGCAACCCAGCGCCGACGCGGCATTCCCATCAATGATGATCTTTCCGTGGTTCTTGTCTAGCCGCTTTACTCGGTACGGATCTTGTTTGGTCAAGCTCGCCGCAGCGTAGTCGAATCCTGCTTGCACCGCCGCTAAATTCAGATTCGCTGCTTTCACCTTCTTGGCAAACTGTTTCCGAATGGCCTTTTCGATTTCGGCCATCTCGATGTCGATCAGCTGGGCAAGCACTCCGACATAAATCATGTTCTTGACCAGCTTGCGGAGCTTGGCTTCGGGGCAAACCGGCGCGACCAGTTTGTCGAACGGAACGGAGTAAAACACCAGATCTTGGCGGAGTGAACTCAGGTTCAGCGGCTCGTCGTAAAGCACGGCCGCACTTGGGGCGAGCGTCATCACATCATCACGTGCGGTCTCCTGGTTCATTGCGACCAGGAAATCAATCTCCTTCTTGCGGGCGACGTAGCCGTCTTTATTGGCGCGAATGGTGTACCAGGTCGGCAGGCCGGCGATATTCGAAGGAAAAAGGTTCTTCCCCGAAACCGGTATTCCCATCTGGAAAATGCTTTTGAGGAGCACGGTATTGGAACTCTGCGAGCCGCTGCCGTTCACGGTCGCGACCTGAATGCTCATGTTGTTGACAACAGGCGCCACACCAGTCCGCCCGGCGGACTCGCGCAGCCCCACATCAGTTGTAGCCATTACTTACGGGGTCCTTCCTGCCGTGACAAAAGAGCGATTTCGCCCGCACTGACCATGAGATGCGTAGGAACCCTAAATTATACGGTAGGGATTTGATGTTAGTAACCGACGCGAGGCTTCGGAGGTTACCGACTGGGAACTGCTCGAACCCCAGGGCAGAGCACCTGTCTGGTTTTAGTGTCGCTACAGGCAACGCAGAAAAGCCGACCGAGCATCTTTGGCGCGGCATAGTCCGAGTGTCTGTTGCAGGACATTAGTGTTTCGGGTTGGGGAACGGATTTATGCGATTCCAAATATGAGGTGTTTCATGCATTGGTCTTTTCCTTGCCCGAAATTGAGATCAGTGAATTCCACAAGTTTAACAACGGAAAAGCATGGACTCCGCGGCATTACTACGCAACTCCTGCTCATGCTGGTAAATCTGACGATTGCAGGCATCGCCCAGGCACAGACGAACCCCAAGCACTGTTACAGGGCGCCCGGCCAGCCCAACACTCCTAACCCTTCAGCGTTAGCGAATGACCTTATCTATCACGGCGGAAATGCGGGCCAGGGCGCGATTGGCGTCGAGAATAAACCGGCGACATATCTGATCTTCTGGGGCCCCGAATGGGCCAATGGGTTCACCACCACCGATGCCCGTGGCCAGACGTTCACCAGCCAGCAATTACAGAATTATGTGACATCGTTCCTCACGAATCTGGGCGGGACTTCATGGGCCGCGATCCAGACCGAATACTGCAACAATGTCCCGGCGGGAAGTACGACCTGCACTAACACAGCGAACGCGAATTACATCACCAATCCGCGCAAGCAATTGAAGGGAGTTTGGACGGATTCTACCGCAGTACCGTCCGACATCGTCGCTCTTGGACTGGCGGAGAACCTGGCCAACGATCCCATTGCGCAGGAGGCAATGCGCGCGTCAGCTCATTTCAGTTATGACCCGCAGGCCACCTACATCATTCTCACGCCCCCAGCCACTATCGCCACCGGGCAGCCAGTGTATTGTGGCTACCATACCCAGACCAGCAGCGTGAATGGATTAGGCAATCCCTACCGTTTGCAATACGCTTTCATTCCGTTTCTTAACGCCAGCTGGCCGCTACTTGGTGCCGGAGGTTGCGGGATGAACTCCGTGAACGTGATCAGCGATTCCTTCGGCCACGGAGTATTCGACGGCTATAGCATTGTTGTGGGGCACGAGTATGCAGAGGCAGTGACGGATCCCGATAATTTCGCCTCGGTTCAGGACGGCTGGAATGATGCGCAAGGCAGCGAAAATGGCGATAAGTGCGCATGGACCGGCCTGGCCAATGTTTCGATGAATAACAACACAAAATTCGCGGTGCAGCCGATGTGGAGCAACCGATCATTCGATATGAATGGACAGGGCTGCGTGCGATCGGCGGCAACGCGTCCCCATGTGCTGCCCCCGGCCGGCATCCAACCGCCCACTGTGGATATTTGCATGACAACCGGGATTTGCCCTCCCGGTGTGGCCGCAGGCCAGCCGATGCCAGTCAATATGGCTTATTTCGGCGGCAAGGTGCAGGTAACTCCCAAGATCTATCTCGTTCTGTGGGGATGGGGAGAAGCCGGGGCCTTCAACCACACCAATCCAACGCATCCGGCGAACGATCCCGATGGAGTCGGGGCGTTGATGACGAGGTTCATCGCGGCGATCGGCGGGACCTCGTGGGGAAACATCTCGGCGCAGTATTACCAATCGAACTACAACGGCACATTTTCAAACGTGGGAAATCCTAAGCAGCAGCTCGCAGGTGTATGGCATGACGACACCACGCCAATCCATAACGACCTGAGCCCGCAGGAGCTGGCGCAAGAAGCGGCGCGAGGGGCACAGCACTTCGGCGTCGCCAATCTGACGAACGCCAACATTGTGGTGGCGACACCGCAGATGTATAACGACGCGGGCTTCAACCAGAGTTCCTACTGCGCTTGGCACGACTACACGACTCCGGTTGCGTATCCCGGCGTGACCACAGGCATTGCGTTTACTAACATGCCGTACGTGCTAAACGCTGGAGGCGGATGCGGCCAGGACTTCGTGAACCCCGCACCGGCAGGCGACAAAGACGGCGTAACCATCGTCCTCGGCCACGAGATCGCCGAGACCCTGACCGACCCAGGGGCCGAGGAGTCCGCGGGGCAAGTCCAGTACGGCGCGTGGTTCGACTACCAGGGCTGGGAAATTGGCGACAAGTGCGCCTGGGTAGGCGACGGGCTGCAGGTTCCGGGCTCGCCGTTCAATATGGTGGGTAACGACGGACGCACATATCCGGTGCAGACGTTGTGGAACAACCAGGCGTTGAGCGGCGCTGGGTATTGTACGCAAAACTGACCTGACTAATCGCGGGACCACAGGGAATGGTCCCGCGATTGGTGGGTAGTGAGCTGAGCACGTGGCTATCGGGCGTCGCTGAGAGGAACGTCAGCTTTCCGTAAAGAACTGCGCCATCTTGCGGAATTTGTCATACCGCGACGCCACCAGCTCTTTCACAGACAGTCGCTTCAGCTCTGAAAAATGGCTTTCCAGCGCGGTATCCAGCAGCTTCGCGGCTGCATCGGGATCGGTATGTGCCGCGCCCGGTGGCTCTGGAACAAGGGCGTCAACGCAGCCTAGCTCTTTCAGATCGGAAGCGGTGATGCGCAGGGCCTCGGCGGCCAACTCTTTCTTGCTTGCATCCCGCCACATAATGGACGCACATCCTTCGGGCGAGATGACAGAATAAATTGCGTTCTCCATCATAAGCACCCGGTCAGAGACCGCGATTGCCAGCGCGCCTCCGCTGCCGCCTTCGCCCGTAATCGTCGTAATGATTGGAACTTGAAGACGCGCCATTTCTCGCAAGTTTAGGGCAATTGCTTCGGCCTGACCGCGTTCTTCAGCACCAAGCCCTGGATTCGCGCCAGTCACGTCCACGAATGTAAAAATCGGCCTGGAAAACTTCTCCGCAATCTGCATCGCGCGTAGCGCCTTGCGATAGCCTTC
>JAOAPW010000490.1 GCA_025463105.1 Candidatus Acidiferrum typicum
AGTGGAACACGCGTTCACATGCCCGTACTGCGGGGAAGAAATTTCGATGGTCCTCGATCTTTCGGTGCGACGTCAAACCTACGTCGAAGACTGCGAAGTCTGCTGCAATCCGATTGAGGTCAGCTATGCCGTGGAGGATGACGCTCTCGCTGATTTCAGTGCAAAGACTCTTGAATAGAGTTGTTTAGCTAGCCCCGATTTGGTTCAAGCCCTTTTCCTTATCGAGGCATCGCAGTTACGGAAAAATCTAGATTCGTCATTCCGTGGAGCGAAGCGATAAGGAATCCCTCTTTTGCTTGCCAAATTCAAGAAGGATTCCTCGCTTCACTCGAGATGACGATGTTGGTGATTTTTTCCTCAACGTGGGAACTAGTCGTGATCGGGATGTTCGTGGCGCCAATTCCAGTACGTCCTCTGCTGGCTGCGCCTGGTCTTGCCGAAGGTCACATTGTATTTAGGATGTTCTCCCCGGAAGGTGTCGTAGGATTTCGATTCGCGGTCATCCCAGTTGTGATAGTCCTTGTGGTCGCGATCGTAGACCCTAACGCTGACCTGAGGCGCGGCGTAGGCCGTAATTGCGAGCGGAGCTACAAACGCGGCGCTTAAAAATAATGAGCTAATGATCAGACTTTTGCGGTACATAATCCCCCTTAACCCAGGATTCCATCTGTGGAATCTCGGCTAAAGGGAGTATGCAGGCAAGGGTCTGTGCAGTCTGTTCAATTAAGCTCACTTATGGCATTCGGCGTCGAATTCCGCGATCGCGGGTTGCTGTTCAGCGAGGCTCCAAGGCTTTGGATTTCAAGACTGGAGCTGCCGCGGGCGAGGTGATGAACTTGATCAGTGCTTTGCTCGTATCGGCATTTTTTGCGTTCGACGCAACTCCCGCGCCAAAGCTGATATAGCTCTGCAAGTCCGCGGGAATCGGACCCGCGAGTTCCACACCCTTGAAAAATTTTATTTCAGGAATCAGCGTAATGACCAGATCAGCCTTGCCATCGGCCACATTCATCTGGGGGCGTCCCGCCTCGGGATCCAGCATGAGTTTTGGTTTCATGCTGTCGGCGATGCCCAGGTGCTCAAAAATATTGTAAATGTGCGGCGCGCTTGCGCCACTCGGATTGAAGCTGATGGATTTCGCATTGACCAGGGCGCGTTTCAGCGCGTCAGGAGTGCTGACGTCAGGCTTGACCGCTCCAGCGCGAACTCCGACGCCCATTCCAGTGCGGGCAATTTCCGTGCGAGAGCCCGCGGCGATTTTTCCCTGCTTGATCAAATCATCGATGATGTCGGTCGTGAGAATCGCGACGTCGAACGGTTCGCCGGATTGGATCTTCTCCCTGATATTTTTTGAGGAATTATATTGCACCGTGAGTTTGCGCCCGATCGTGTGCTCCATCTGCGGAACAAGTTCCTCGACCGAAGGCTTCATGCCGTCGGAAACAACCACGACGAGTTCCGTGCCCTGCGCCGGAGTTTTCTGGGCGAAAAGGAAAATAAATCCCATGGTGATGGTCAGGACGGCTGCGACGATGGTGCAAGGCTTTGTTATTTTCGCTTTCAAGATTTCCTCCCGTTCAATTTAATTCACTTTAATCTAGTGTCGTTTGCAGATCATCTGAGAACAACACGGTAGAAGCAAGCACTATCTCGGCGGGTAGCAGGTTAAGACAGGATTTGAAAACTATACTCGCCAGACACTAAAGCGCCGCCAAGCCCAACGGTTCCGCAACGCCCATCTCTCACGGATTGCATTATTCGTCCTTGCTGTATGTCGCGGAGAACAGCGCGTTTAGATACCGCTCAGGGTTAGATACAAATCCGCTAACTAATTGGAACGGTTGGCTGTCCCGGTAGTCAATTTGATGGATTTTCCCGCCGTCGAATGAAAGAATTTGCGCTCCGGGGTAGCCGCATCATTGAGCTGTGTCCCTGATCATTATGTCTCGAGTTCGTTCCATAGCGTATCAACGGCATACGCCAATCTTCGCACCAGTAACCCTCATCCCATCTTTTACGACAAGTTGGAACTCGTAAGAGTGGCTCAATTCTCCGAAATTGGAATTCCCCGGTGGATTCCGATAGAATCGCGGTGCTAGGTTTCTGACGGATTGCTCCTCAAATTAAGTTATGACCACAGACACGAAAATTTCACAACGCATGAACCGGCCGCTTGCAGAAGTCGATCCCGAAATCGCGGATGCTCTTCGCGAGGAAGGGCGGCGCCAGGGCACCGGGCTCGAACTCATCCCGTCGGAAAATTTTGTTTCCGAAGCCGTGCTCGAAGCGGCGGGATCGGTCCTCACGAATAAATACGCGGAAGGCTATCCGGGAAAGCGCTACTACGGCGGGTGCGAATTCGCGGACCGCGTCGAACAGTTGGCCATCGATCGCGCCAAAGCGCTATTCGGCGCGGAACATGCGAACGTGCAATCGCATTCCGGAACGCAGGCGAATGTTTCCGTCTATATGGCGGCGCTGCAGCCGGGCGACACGGTGCTGGGAATGAATCTGGCGCATGGCGGACACCTGACGCACGGGCACCCACTCAATTTTTCCGGAAAAATGTATAAATTTATTCCGTACGGCGTGAGCAAGGAAACCGAAACAATCGATTACGACGAATTGGAACGGCTGGCGTGCGAGCACAATCCAAGAA
>JAOAPW010000497.1 GCA_025463105.1 Candidatus Acidiferrum typicum
TCCATCTGAGATGCGATCCTGCGGGCTTGAATTGCTTTTGATTCCTTGAAGAGTGCGGGACGTCAGGGAATTGCGGGAGGCACGTAGGGCAACGTTCGCGCAAAAAACCACATAAAAAACAGTACCAACACGGAATTGACGAAGAAATAGACCAAGCCGTACCCGATCAGGTCCCTCGCTCTCACCTTGAGCAGACCTAAAAGAGGAAGCATCCAGAATGGGTTGATGAGATTCGGCAAGGCTTCCGACGTATTGTAAATCTGCACTACCCAGCCCAGGTTTACGCGAAGGTCCTTGGCAGCCTGCAGGACGTAAGGCGCTTCAATGATCCATTTGCTGCCGCCCGACGGCACGAACATCCCCAGAATCGCGGAATAAATAGAAACAAGAATCGGATACGTGCCAGTCGACGAAAAGCTCACAAAAAAATGGGCCAGATCCCGCGAGAGCGGCGACATCGTGATGATGCCAAAAATTCCTCCGTAAAATGGAAATTGGATCAACACCCCGGCAGTGGAAGGAACCGCATTATTCACTGCTCTTACAAACGATCGCGGCCTCCAGTGCAGCAGCAGCCCCAACATCAGGAACAGGAGATTGTAAGTGTTCAGGTCCAGCGCAGCGAGAGGACCGCGCGCCGCCAAAACTTGCGCCAGATAAGCCATACCCAATAACCCAACGACCAGCGAGAGCACGGGCGCGTATTCCAGCCACTCGGCAGGAGCGCGACGTTCTTCCAGCTTCTGTACTTCCAGCCCCTCAGTGACGCCGAAGGATTCCGCAGTCTTCGTCGAGCTTACGGGCGCGGACAAATAGGCGACAATAACGCCCGCAAAGATGAGGATCGCCGCGGTTGTCAGACTTTGCCAGGAATAGATGGTCTCTTTGAGCGGGATCACGCCACTGATCTTGAGCAGCGCCACAGGAATGGCCGACGGCGTCGCCATCACAAGCGCGGCCGACGAGGATAGCCCTAAGGCCCATACACTGCCTGTGCCTAAGTACGCGGCCGCACCGATCGCGCGATAGTCGACTCCGCGTACGTTCCTCACGACTTCCCGCACGAGGACTCCGCTGAAAATCAGGCTAAGCCCCCAGCTGACCATCGCCGTGGCCATCGAGAAGAAGGCCACGAACGCTACCGCTGCTCGAGGTGTACGCGGCGCGCCAGCTAGCCGGCGAATCAGTCTGTGCACCGGCGGTGACGTGGCGACCACATACCCGCCGATGATGATCATTGCCATCTGCATCGTGAACGGGATAAGGCTCCAAAAACCTTCGCCAAAATATTTGACGAGGTCCCGCATGGCGATGCCCAAGAGGGCGCCTGTTACGAAAACGACGATAAGACCGGCCAGAGCGAAAACAAATGCGTCGGGAAACCATCGTTGCGACCAGTCCGCCAGCGCCATGCCAAGCCGGGCGAACCCGACGGCGGACTCGCCCTCGCGCTCATGCTCCGCATTTTTCACTGGAACCGGCACTAATGTCCTCCCCACTTATCGAAACCTTCCAGGCCCGGACACGAACGACCAACACACGCACTCATGGCGCAGCCAATTTGTCGGCCGCATTTTGAACGACGATCCGACTGCGGATGAGGACAGTACTTAGCCTGAATCTATTTCAGACAGTTAGCGCTGCCGCAAGTTTGCTGACGTCAGATAGATTTTCGAGCGATTTCACGGATTGGACGACGGATTGCGTCTTGGCGGCGGGCCACTTCACAAATTCCGCGCAACCCTTGAACTTTTCCGCCACTTCGTCATAGCTCATTGGATTTGCGGGACTCCCCTTCGCAAATTCAGCCCGGCCTGAAAGAACTTTGCCATTCTTTAAATGGATTCTCAGGATGCTGGTCATTTTGTCGAGCCCGGCGTTTTCAGCCTCCGGATCAATGTAGAAGTTCACACGCTTAATCATCTCCTGCACGTCGGGGCGTTGCACGGAGGCATCCTGAAATTCGATGAGGCCCGCTTTGCGGTCCAGCAGCAGAATACTCAGGCAATATTCCATGCTGAATTTCCCCTGCAGGCCTGTGGTTGGGCGGTGATGCAACAGCGATGTCGTCATTGCATGATTCGCGCCCAGATCGACCTTCTCGACGTCGCCGGGTTTCAGGTCGTTTTCGTGAATCAGCCGCAGCATTTCACCCATGGCTGGGTGCGACAATGATCCGGACGGATGCGGCTTGATCGAAACGCCCGGCGAAACCAGTGTCCAGGGTTTCGTGAGGCGGCCGACAATTGCATTTGGATCGAAGCCACCGCCTTCGGCCTGAAAAAATCCGAGCGGCGCTTCTAGAATGTTGTCCGAGGCTGTCCATCCGAGCGCCGCGAGATCAACTGCCAGCGTTCCGTTTTCGGCGGCATGTCCCGCCTGGAAAGGCTTGGTCATGGAACCGAAATTATTTCGGAAGCCTCCGCCTTCGGTGGCGGCAACGCCGAGCGCGTACTGTGTCTGCAATAGATTCAGGCCGCGCAATTTGGCGCAGGCCGCGGCGCTGCCGAGCGATCCGCATGTGCCGGTAGTATGAAAACCCTCGTCATAATGACGGGGCGAAATTGCTTCGGCAATCTTACATTCAACCTCTACGCCGATGTGATAAGCGAGCATGAGATCTTTTCCCGATCGCTTTCCCAGCTCAGAGATTGCGAAGGCTGGAGGGAGCACCCCTACCGAGGGGTGCGTCAGCAGGCCGTAAATGCGGTCCTTGGCGGCGGCAAGCTGCGTATCGTCGAAATCGTCGGCGTGAATGGAAACGCCGTTGGCAAACGCCGCGAAACGGGTATGGGCCTTCATTGCGGTGCCGATGATGCTGGCCTTCACGTCGCCTAATCCAAGCGACTGCACGTATTGACGCACGAGCGGCGCCATCGTCGAACCCGAACCGGCGAGCGCCAATCCAAAACCGTCGAGTATGGACTTCTTCCCCAGATCGATGACGTCCGCCGGAAT
>JAOAPW010000025.1 GCA_025463105.1 Candidatus Acidiferrum typicum
GGCTCGTCACTGCGCTGGGAGAAGTAACGCCTGATCTTAGCCGCTATGTGGTCGAGTTCGCATTCGGGGACATTCACTGCCGGAGTGGTCTCAACCTCAAGTCCCGGGAAATTGCCACCGTAGCGGCACTGACGGCACTGGGCACTGCGCCCTCGCAGCTTCGGGCGCATATTCACGCCGCCCTCAATGTTGGTTGTTCTCAGGAAGAGGTTGTGGAGGTGATCCTTCAAATGTGTCTTTATGCTGGATTTCCGGCCACGATCAATGGAATGCAGGCGGCAAAAGAAGTTTTCATGGAGAGGAGCAAGACGAAATGAAGGTTTCATTGATCCTCTCCGCATCCGCGCTCACTTAAGACAGATCAATTTGCGCGTCGCGGCCCCGCCACGAAGCAGGAATCGGAACCAGCCCCCTCGTTTTCGACACACCCGTCAAGGAACAAAAAAGCAACCAAACCGCTTGCGCGCAGACTCTAAATATCAGGTCGCCCGGCCTGACTGGTCGAGACATGAAAATGTTGAAACTAGGTGGGTTACTTCTGGTTTTACTGGGGCTGACGGCGCAGGCAAACGCAGGCGTCACGGCGCTCCTGGAAGAACCATACAGCTATGATGGCGCGTTCGCCGGAACCGGTCATACGGCCGTGTACCTGACGCACGTCTGTGCCGCTTCCCCCACACTTCTGCGCCGGTGCAACCCGGGAGAAGCCGGCGTTGTGATCAGCCGCTATAACAGAATTGCTGGGTACGACTGGATCGCCATACCCCTGCTACCCTACCTCTATGCCGTAGCAAAACCGGAAGATATACCCCTTTATGCGGATGCAAAGCTGGTTGCCTTCCTCAGGAATCAATATCGACAGCAATATCTGGAAGATCTTGGGCCGGACAAAGCCCCGGGACAGACTCCTGAAGGCGACTGGGTTCAACTGATTGGGTCTGCTTATGATCGCACCAGCTATGGTTTCCAACTCGAGACGACTTCGGAACAAGATGACGAACTGATTCGATGGCTGAACACACGACCTAACGCCAAGTCATACAAAGTGGTCTCGCGCAATTGCGCTGACTTTGTTCGCGAAGTTGTGAATTTTTACTATCCGAAAGCGGTTTCGCGGGGCATCTTTTCCGACCTCGATGTCGCGACGCCCAAGCAGACTGCGAAATCGTTTGTTAAATACAGTGAACGGCACCGCGACCTGGAATTTTCCAGTTTCGTTATTCCCCAGGTTCCCGGGAGCATCAAGCGCAGCCGGCCGGTCCGCGGTGTGGTCGAATCGGTGGCAAAGGCTAAGAAGTACGTGATCCCGCTTGCGGTGTTTCATCCATTTTTGGCCGGAGGCGTCGCTTCGGTTTACCTGGTGGGCGCACGCTTTAATCCGGCGAAAAACGTTCTCGTTTTCAATCCCAACGGCGACTTCGAGCAACCGCTCAGGGCGGAGGAACGCCGTGCATACCAAAAGAATCTGGACGATTTATTGCGTGGTGTCCCTGATGACCAGACGGCAGGGCAAAAAATATCCTGGCGCGAGTTTCAGCAAATCGCGAAGCCCGGTTTCGATCCGATTGGCGGGCCGATCCTGCAGTCAGCGATCGCCGATACGCCGGTATCGCTTGGCATTTCACGCAGCAACTTCTTTGGCAAAGGAGGACCTTCTGAACTGCAGAGGGAGCTTCTTGTGTCTCGATTGCGATCGGAACTTACGGCGGGGCGTGCTCCAAAGAGTTCCAATATCGGAGTGCGCAATGACCTGGAAATGCTTCAACAATTAGTTGCTGCGCAACGCGAATCGATTACGGCGCACACGGATGCCGGGAATTAGCGGAAGCAAGAAATTTCGGCGGTGACTCAGTTGGAAAAACCGTGCCCTGTCCGTCCCGAAAAACTCGGGACAGACAGGCCTCTACAACACCATCGCTGTTACCGGCAGTTGTAGAGGCCGCCCGTTTTTGGGGCGGGCAGTTCTTCGTTCTCTATAAAATCAAACCGCGTCACTACCAAAACTTCCAATGTGTAGACTGACCTCATCGTTTATGATCGAGGAAAATAGCAAAACTCGGACCCTTACGATTTGATCTTAAGCACCGCGGCACCCTGAATCGCATCGTTCTTCAGCGCGTTCAGTGCCCGGTTGGCTTCATGCAGAGGAAACATCTGCACTCGAGTACGAATAGGGATTTCCGCAGCCACGCGCAAAAAATCTTCTCCGTCCTGTCGCGTATTGTTTGCAACGCTGCGAATCACACGTTCCTGATAAAGCAGATTGTAGTCAAGAGGTGGTATCTGGCTCATGTGGATTCCGCCCAGAACCAAAATCCCGCCCTTGCGAAGCGCCTTCAGTGCCGCGGGAACAATTTCACCGGCGGGAGCAAAAACGATGGCGGCATCAAGTTTTTCCGGCGGTTCCGCAAACGTATCTCCGGCCCAGGCCGCACCCAGATCCAGCGCCAATCGCTGGTGCCGCGCGTCCCGCGTCGATGCATAGACTTCGACATTCCAGTGGCGCGCCACTTGTATCGCCACGTGTGCCGCCGCCCCGAAACCGTAAAAACCGAGCCGGCCTCCGGATTCGATTCCGGACAGGCGAAGCGAACGAAAGCCGATAATTCCCGCGCAAAGCAGAGGCGCAGCCTGCTCGTCCGGGAATATTTCCGGAATCGGGTAAACAAAATCCTCCGGCGCGCAGATATATTCCGCATAGCCTCCGTCTTCCGTGTACCCGGTAAACTCCGGGTTGTCACAAAGGTTTTCCTGGCCTCGGAGGCAATAGGGACACACGCCGTCCACGTGATGCAACCATGCAACGCCCACGCGGGATCCTTTGGGAAACCGGCGCGCATTTTCCCCAGATTTCTCGACGACGCCCACAACTTGATGCCCGGGAATCACCGGCGACTTGCGGGGTGGCAACTCTCCTTCTACAACATGCAAATCCGTCCGGCACACAGCGCAGCAGCTCACGCGAATCAGGATTTGACCGGCAGCGGGTTCCAGCTCCCGGACATCAGTGAACTTGAGAGGATTCGTTTCGACGGGAGCGGGATGCTCGAGCAAGCAGGCTTTCATGGGAGTTAATTCGCTTTATTCGCGGGCTACGAATGCAAATCCTCGCACACTTTCAGTTTCCGTGCGATTACAATTTTCGCTCCGGCCTTCGAAAGGATGGCGGCTGTCAAATGGCCCTTAGCTAACCTTTTTTGTGCTTGAAGAATTCAACTTGCCGAAGGCGCTTCTTGGCCTCTGCTTCCGTTATGAAAGGTCCTCCGAGATTCTTGCCTTTGCTTGACAAAACTTTATAGCCGGCTTTCACCTTTTTGATCATCATTCCCTCCCGCCCGCGAAACTAGTAGGGCACCAGCGGTAATGGCTTCGTGCAACAAGCACAAGGTATATGAAATCCATGTATGGGGGAATCCATGATTCGCTTGAGGTGTCTGAGAGAGAGTGAGACGACGCCTGACTTTCTAAACTGAGCGCGCCAGATGCTATCTAGGGCATCTGGCGCGCTTGTTCCCCGTCGAACCGTTCTCGGACCGCACTGCCCATCCACTTCGTATTCATCAGTGGCTGGGGGTGTCGTTCACGTTCTGGGGTTCCTTGATCAACGGTCCAGCCTGTTCGATACTGCCCTTCACGAGTTCCGTCTTGATCTCGGACTTCTGGCCGGCGAGCAAATTCACTTCCGTTTCAAATGTCCGATACCCGGGAAGCTCAACTTTGATTCTGTGTTTCCCGGGGCTGATCGCCATGGAATGAAAAGTTCCTCCGAGTTCGCCGGCGTGCCCCAGGAAGCCGTCGTCAATAAAGACTGCCGCGCGTGAAGGTTCAATGTTCATTTTTAGTGTTGCGCTCACCTTCGGCGCGGTCGCACCGGATGCTTTTTGCATGGTGACGCGAACCAATTGGGTTTGGCCTGGCTCCACAATCACTTTTTGTGAGAAATCGTTGTAGCCCGATTGACGAACGGAAACCTCGTGCTCGCCCGGTAGCAGCAGGATCTTTTTTGAGCCTTTGAGTTCTTTCAAATATCCAACGTACTGGCCGTCAATCCAAACGCCGGAGGACTTTTCGAGCTTCGTGGCCCCCTGAAAATCGACCTGCCCCATGACTTGATTTTGCCCGGAGACGAGTCCGGGAATGCAAAACAGCGCAAGCGGAATTGCGACATAAATCAGCAATCGCTTGCATTTCGTGTATGCGCTCATGCGAATTCTCCTTTCGCCCAATGATAATGCCCTTAGGGCGAGTTATGCTCCGCGCAATTGTCCGGCATGTTCCACAAGTGAGCCTGTCGGCGCGCGGTCCCCTGGATAAAATTGATAAACACCGGCTTGGATGAACACCGTCCACTGCCCATCCTCAATCTGAAAACCTTTCCCGGCATCGTCGAAGGCACAATTCCCCAACGGCGGTGGAACCCTTCTTTAGATGTTTGGCTCGCATCATTTGATCTTCTGATCTTCCTAAATGGCCGCTGAAGAGAGCCATACAGGGAATCAGGTAAAAGGCGATAATGTAACGTGTGGATAAACCTGTGTAAAAGCGGGAACCATGCAGAATGCTAGGGAAAACCCTGTAGATTTAACACGAGGCTCGTTTTGACGAATCGCTGGCCCGCTTGGGAGAAGTGCTTCTCCCGGGATCGCTAAGACGGGAAGCACCGGCCGAAGGCCAGTAACAGACGCGGCGACCCTTTGATGCGAATCTTTCTGCGCACGAGCGCCCAGAACAGATTCGCTTCCTTACCCAGGAAGCGCAGCCACGTTTCACTGTCCGCAATAACTTGCAGACTTGCAACCCCTGCGTGGCCCTCCGATACTTGCAATGTCTTGTTTTGAATTACGACGGTGGCTTTCAGCTCTTCCCGTCCGGTAAATGTGAAGTGATGGGTCGCGTTCATCCCTTCGGATCTGCCCCGTTGGTATAACAATGGCAGTCCAAAGAGGAAACCGCGAATTGAGCTTTGCGCGGCGGCAAGTCCATTACCCACCCGCTTGGTTTTTTTGTGCGGAAAACGCCGCGCTACATAGTCTTCGGGGTCGGAATTGGGGACCACGTAAATCGTTTCCGGCTTGTCCTGCAAAGGCTGGACCACATCCTCGAGAAAGCGCTTGCGATCGGTCAGGAACGGAGCGATGACGTCCTCACCCCGGGACAAACTGCCATGCAATAAGCAGCCTTATAGTTCGCCCCGAACGACAGGCTTTGCCACATCGAGACGGTCTCGGCTCCGGTCACTTTTTCCCGGTACTCTCGGGCGCTGCCGCTGGCGGCAATCGTTTCCACCCAGTCGTTGAATCCGCCCATGAATTCCCGGTAGTTGTGCGTATAGCAGGCAGAAAAGTTGAAGTGGCCATCAGCTCCGATGGCCCCGGTCGGACACGCCGCGACGCACAGCTTGCATTCAAGGCACGGGTTGTAATCAAGAGGCCGGGAATGTGAGCTCACTTCGGCGTCCATCAGGACAGTTCCCAGAAGAACGAAGTTTCCGAACTTGGGATGTATCACGTTGCGATGGATTCCCATGTGTCCCAGGCCGGCTGCGACGGCGACGGGCTTATGCGATATCACCCACATCTTTGCTCCCCACCGATCCGCTTCCATGGGGAAGCCGGCAGCCCCGCCATTCATGGCGCGAACGCCAG
>JAOAPW010000081.1 GCA_025463105.1 Candidatus Acidiferrum typicum
TGGCCTGTCGATTTTCCAGCGGGATTGCTCCCGGTGGAAAAACTCCCGCCGAGTCGCGCGGGAAATATTTGACGAACAGCGCGGCCATTTGTGCCGTGGCGTAGGAGACGGGCGAAAGCGCTAGTCCGCGTTGTCGAATCTGATAGAGCGACGGAAAAATCGCGTCGCAGCGAATCTCGATGGGGAGTTCCTTCTTCACGCCGCGCACCACGACGGCTGCCGCGAACCTCGCATTTTGCAGAACGCCTTTGCGGATCAATCGCGCGACCTGTCTTGGAGTCGGCGTTTTTGGGAAGCGCGAGGCGACTAGTCCGCGTGAACGCGTGAGTTTCCCTTGCCGGTACCAGCGCCGCAGGCGGTCGATTTCGGTCCCGCCGATTTTTACATCCATTTCTTTCCGCGGAAGAAAATACGGAACGGTGCCCACCTCATCCTGCGCCGCCAGCACAACATTGGCTTCACCGATCGGTTGCGGAAATCGGAATTTTTCCCGTTCGCCAAAACGTTTGCCGTACCGGAACCGGCCGTTGCGCACGATGCGGGGCCACGATATAGCCTCATCGAAGGAAACTTCCGCCGACCACTGCGAGACCGGATCATCGCTTTCAGTGCTTTCGTATAGGCGTATGTAAACAGCTTCAACGGAATCCATCATGGCTGCGGCGCGGGCCACCAGTAGATTCGTCAGTCCCGGCGCGGCCCCGGCGGTGATCACCGCGGCACGCTTTTTTTCTTTAAAGCGGTCGTCGTAGCGAAGTTGCTCGGCCTTGAATGGATTGCGCGTCAGATGCGCGCTTAGGTCCATATAGTGGGCACGAATTCGCAACGCCGCCCGCATCACGATCTCATTGAAAACGGCTGCCGACGCGTTGATCAACAACTGAGAGCCGCGGGCTGCGCGCACAATTCCCCAGTGATTGCGCGCGTTCACCTGAACAATTGGAATTTTACTTTTTTTACCCAGGAAGCGGTGTGCGCGCTCGAGGTCCCTGTCACCACAGGTGACCTGATGGCCCTGACGTACCAGCAGGTGTGCGAGGTAGGAGCCGGTCGCTCCGGTTCCCAGAACGAAGATGCGCATTGGGGCAAAACTGTATCATATCCGCACAGGCCGTGGCGCAGCGGTCGGGCACCTTTTCGCCATGGAATTTCGCAAAATATAACAGGATATGGCTGGTCTTTGCTGGCAAACCGCGGCGCAATGAACGAGAATAGAACCAGTGGCATAGCTGCGGCATCTAACGCGGAGGATTCAGGCAAATGCCAAATACGTTGTTGCCTGGAGCCTTCACAAGCGGGACTTTTATGGACCACGAAGACCACGAAGAAAACGAACAGAAGCTTTTCAGCCTGAAGGAAGCAGAGCGCGCGCGTCGCGAACTTGAGCCGGTGTTGATCGAGGCGATGGAAAATCGCGGCAAAGTGGTGGAACTTGACGAGCAACTCGGCGCCGTAGCCAACCGCATTCTGATGATGGGCGGAATTACAATTGAGTACGAAACCGTCGCGCGAGTGCGTGCCGAGCATAATCGCCTGCTATCGCAGATCAAGGACGCGCTCGATCGCATTCATGCTACGGGCTGCGTGGTGAAAGATCTCGACTCGGGCCTGCTGGATTTTCCGGCGATTCTCAAGGACGAAGAAGTTTATTTGTGCTGGCGCGTGGGAGAGGATCGCATCCGCTTCTACCACCGGCAGGATGAAGGTTTTTCCGGGCGCAAGCCGATCGACCCCGAAGATACCGGCCCGAAACATCCAATTCAATAATAAATCCCCAGCAATGCGCCGCCGCGTGGCGCGCGTCCGGGAAGGAATGCCGTGAACGAAAAATCTGAAGGCCGCCTGGCGAATTCCTCAAGCCCCTATCTGAGGTCTGCCGTGCACCAGCAGGTGGACTGGTACGAGTGGGGCACTGATGCTTTTGCGCGCGCTAAGGCCGAAGATAAACCCATCCTTCTCGATATTGGCGCCGTATGGTGCCACTGGTGCCATGTGATCGACCGCGAAAGCTACGAGAATCCGCAGCTTGCCGCGATTATCAACAAACTTTTTATTCCCGTGAAAGTAGATCGCGACGAGCGCCCGGACGTCGACGCGCGCTATCAGGCCGCCATCAGCGCCATTTCAGGGCAGGGTGGCTGGCCGCTCACTGGATTTCTTCTTCCTGATGGCCGCCCGTTTTTCGGTGGAACATATTTTCCGCCGGAAGATGCCATGGGCCGGCCCGGATTCCGCAGGATTCTCGAAGCCGTCGCTGTGGGTTTTCGTGACCGGCGGGCTGAAGTGGAAGAAGCGGCGACACGTCTGGCAGAAGCCGTATCAAAGGCGGAAACATTCACGGGCGCGAGGGGGAAATTCGATTCGCGCGTGGCGGACGATCAAATCGAATCCATCGTGAATATGTTCGACCCCCGCAACGGCGGATTCGGCCGTTCGCCAAAATTTCCTCATCCCGCGGCGCTCGACCTCCTCCTCGAACGGCATCAAGCGGGCGGCGGCGCGCGGCTGCTGGAAGTTGCCGCGACCACCCTTGAGAAAATGGGTTCGGGAGGCGTGTACGACCAGATTGCCGGCGGGTTTCACCGCTATTCGGTGGACGAACGCTGGTGTGTTCCGCACTTCGAGAAAATGTCGTACGACAATTCCGAGTTACTCAAAAATTTTCTGCACGGCTATCAGGTCACGCAGAATCCATTCCTGCGGGAAGTCGCTGAGGGAATTATTGACTGGACGAATGCAGTTCTCTCCGATCAAGTGCGAGGCGGATTTTACGCCAGCCAGGATGCCGACCAGACGCTTGACGATGATGGTGATTATTTCACATGGACCCTCGATGAAGTCCGCGCTGTGCTTGCGCCGGAGGAAGCGCGCGTCATCGAGCTGACTTATGACGTCGAAGCGCACGGCGAGATGCACCACAATCCGGCAAAAAATGTTCTCTGGATCGCCAAGCGTCCCGGCGAAATCGCGGAGGCGCTCGGCGTGGACGAATCCAGCGTGCGCCTGATCCTCGCGCGTGCCAAGGGCAAACTCCTGGCTGCACGCATCGCGCGGCCCACGCCATTCGTGGATACCACGCACTACGTTTCCTGGAACGCGATGTACGTTTCGGCGTATCTGGATGCCGCGGCTGTGTTGG
>JAOAPW010000079.1 GCA_025463105.1 Candidatus Acidiferrum typicum
CCCACAGGAGCGATGGGCTTATGCGACTACCTGGGCTGGGATTGGAAGTCCAAGGCCGGCTTGCCCATCGTGAACGTCCCCGGGTGTCCCGTTCAGCCGGACAACTTTATGGAAACGTTGCTCTACCTTCTATACCAGGTAGCGGGACTTGCCCCGATGATTCCCCTGGATGATCAGTTACGCCCAACGTGGCTCTTTGGTGCAACCGTCCATGATGGTTGTGACCGCGCCGGTTATTACGAACAAGGCGATTTTGCGGAAGTGTACGGCTCCCCGAAATGCATCGTGAAACTTGGCTGTTGGGGACCGGTCGTTAATTGCAACGTGCCCAAGCGCGGATGGATGGCAGGGATCGGCGGGTGCCCGAATGTCGGAGGCATCTGCATCGGATGCACCATGCCGGGATTCCCGGACAAGTTCATGCCGTTCATGGATGAGCCGCCCGGTGCGAAAGTCTCGGCGGCAAGCATCACCCTCTACGGCAAGGCCATCCGGACATTGCGTTCCTTTACCAACGACACAGTGAACAAGGAACCGAAGTGGCGCCATCCTGGAACACAACTAACCACAGGATACCGACCCGGGGCGTACTAAGAAACATTTGAAACGGAGGAGCGGAGAACATGGGAACAACTACGATTCCAGCAACAGGAACGCCGACCGGTTCAAGAAAACTGGTAGAGATGAATTGGGATCCGATCACTCGGATCGTCGGCAGTCTCGGAATTTTCACAAAGATTGACTTCGACAACCGGCAGGTCGCCGAGTGCCACAGCACTTCGTCGATCTTCAGGGGCTACAGCATTTTCATGAAGGGCAAGGACCCGCGAGACGCCCACTTCATTACCAGCCGCATCTGTGGGATCTGCGGCGATAATCATGCAACCTGCGCCACCTACGCGCAGAATATGGCATTTGGTGTGCGCCCGCCGGATATCGCGGAATGGATCGTAAACCTTGGCGAAGCGGCCGAGTACATGTTCGACCACAACATCTTCCAGGACAACCTCGTGGGCGTGGATTTCTGCGAGCAAATGGTGAAGGAAACAAATCCGTCGGTATTCGCCAAGGCCGAAAAAAAAGAAGCGCCGCACGCAAATCTCCATGGTTTTCGGACGATTGCGGACATCATGCGCGCCCTCAATCCATTCGTCGGATCGTTCTATCGCGAAGCGCTGCAGATGAGCCGCATGACGCGGGAAATGTTCTGCCTGATGGAAGGGCGGCACGTCCATCCATCCACGTTGTACCCGGGTGGCGTGGGGACCGTTCCGACGGTTCAGCTGTTTACCGACTATATCGTGCGCCTCATGAAGTATGTGGAATTCATGAAGAAGGTAGTTCCGCTGCACGACGACTTGTTTGATTTCTTTTACGAAGCGCTGCCAGGATATGAAGAGGTTGGCCGGCGAAGAGTGCTACTGGGATGTTGGGGATCGTTTAACAATCCCAAGGTTTGCGATTACACCTACAAAAATATGGCCGAATGGGGCCGCGCGATGTTCGTCACGCCGGGAGTCGTCGTCGACGATAAATTGGTAACCACGGACCTTGTGGACATCAACTTGAACATCCGAATCCTGCTCGGTAGTTCGTATTACGACGGATGGGAGAATAGCGAAAAGTTCGTGAAGAACGATCCACTCGGCAATCCTGTGGATCAGAACCATCCGTGGAATCAAACCACAATACCACGGCCCCAGAAGCGTGACTTTGCAGGCAAATACACGTGGGTCATGTCGCCACGGTGGCTCGATAAGCGGACGGGCGATCATTTGGCGCTCGATACGGGCGGCGGACCGATCGCGCGGCTATGGGCTACGGCGCTCGCCGGCATAGTGGACATCGGCTACATCAAGTCGACCGGACGAAGCGTGAAGATGTATTTGCCGAAGACGATGTCAATGCCCGAAGTTGAATTCGAGTGGAAGATTCCAAGGTGGAGCAACGCCATCGAACGCGACCGCGCCAGGACTTACTTCCAGGTGTATGCGGCCGCGGCCGCGCTTCACTTTGCCGAGAAAGCCCTGGAGGAATTGCATGCCGGACGGACCAGGACTTGGTCGGACTTCACGGTTCCACAGGATGCCATCGGCTGCGGATTCCACGAAGCGGTGCGCGGCGTGTTGTCCCATCACGTCGTCATTCGCGACGGCAAGATCGCAAATTATCATCCGTATCCGCCAACGCCGTGGAACGCAAATCCGCGCGACATTTACGGAACGCCTGGGCCCTACGAAGATGCGGTGCAGAACACGCCGATATTTGAAGAGAATGGCCCGGACAAATTCAAAGGCATAGACATTATGCGCACAGTCCGAAGTTTCGATCCGTGCTTGCCTTGCGGCGTGCACATGTATCTGGGTAACGGGAAAGTACTCGAAACTCATCACTCGCCGATGTTTGGCATGCACGCCTGAACGTTTCCGAGCGAGGAACAAAAAGGGCGGCAATGCCGTGGGGCGCAGGCTGGGCGAGTAAAAGTTTGTGCCTCTAGCGCATCCTCCCTTTCTTTTTTTAGAGAAGGAGCCTATGGCGCAAGACGCAGATTTTCAAAAGGGCATTCAGCGCATCGGAGAATTGGTCGAGCAGCTCGAGTCGGCTGCCGATCCCAACACTCGCGCTGTGGCAAAGGAACTCCTCGAATCCCTGATGGCATTGCACGGAAGCGCACTTGAACGAATGCTGGAGATTGCTTTCGAGTCTGGCGGACCGGGAGAAACCATTATCCGTAAATGTGGGAGCGATGAACTGGTCAGCAGCGTGCTCCTCCTCTACGGACTGCACCCGGAGAGTTTGCAAACTCGCGTGACACGCGCGCTGGAGAATTCCCGGACTTTTCTTGAATCTCATTCCGCAAATGCGGAGTTGGTTTCCGTTCATGAAGGCGGGAGAGTTACTGTTCGACTCGAGGTGAAGTCGAACGGCTGTGGCTCTACTGGTGCGCAGGTAAAATCCACGCTCGAAGCAGCCCTGCAAAACGCCGCGCCGGACGCTGCATCCATCGTCGTGGAAGAGATAGGTAAATCACTGATGCAATCCGGATTTGTATCCGTCGCGCAGCTTGAGAACGGCACGTCGATGACTGCCTTGTACGCAGCACGGGCGGAACGGAGCGGTGACTGACATGCCGCACGCGCTTCACCCCCAACAGGACAGCGCGTTTGCGGCTCTTCGGCAGTTTGCGCGCAAGCGGAAGGCCGTAGAGCGCTGCGAAATGTGCAGCCTTGAACTTGCCGGAGAGCATGAACACCTTGTTGAGCCGGCAAACCGCAAACTGATCTGCGCTTGCGCCGCGTGCGCGATTCTCTTCGACGGGCAGAGCGGCGCGAAGTACAAACGCGTTCCGCGCCAGGTGCTTTTCCTGCGGGATTTTCAGCTGACGGACGCGCAGTGGGATGGATTGATGGTTCCCATCGAGATGGCGTTTTTTTTCAATAGCTCGCCGCACGGAAAAATGATTGCCCTCTATCCAAGTCCCGCGGGACCTACGGAGTCGTTGCTTTCACTGGACACCTGGGCTGACATCGTGCAGATGAATCCAATTTTAAACGACATGCAGGCCGACGTAACGGCATTACTCGTTAACCGCGTTGGACATGTTCGAGGGGCTTCCTCGGCTGAGTATTACCTGGTTCCTATCGATGAATGCTACAAGCTGGTCGGCCTGATCCGCACCCACTGGCGCGGACTTTCCGGCGGCACCGAAGTCTGGCGCGAGATTGGCGCTTTTTTTGCCGGGCTCAAGAAGAGAGCGGGGGTCGGTCAGGAGGGCTCGCGTGTCTGATTTGCAATTTTCAATTGAAGGCGCCGACGTGGTCCAGTTCGCGGCCGCGCCGCTAATGTCATTCAAAGTGCGCATCATCAATAACGCGAGCGAAGAAATTGTGCACACGATTGCGCTTAGAGCGCAAATCCAGATCGAAGTGACTCGCCGGAAGTACTCACCCGATGATCAATCGCGACTTCAGGACCTTTTCGGGGAGCCCGATCGATGGGGCCAAACATTGCGAAATATGTTGTGGACTCACGCGAGCGTGGTGGTGCCACGATTCACCGGCGGCGTGCTTGCAGAAATTCCCGTGCCATGCACTTTTGATTTCAACGTGGCGGCAACAAAATATTTTCACGGTTTGACGAGCGGAGATTTGCCGCTGTGCTTTCAATTCAGTGGAAACGTTTTTTATCAGGATGAATATGATGCGCTGCAAGTTGCTCCCATTTCCTGGGACAAAGAGGCGAAATACCGTTTGCCGGTAAAGGTCTGGAAAGACCTGATGAATATGTATTACCCGCATTCCGCCTGGCTGGCCTTGCGAAAAGACACATTTGAAAAGCTTTATCAATTCAAGGTGCGCGAGGGCATTCCAACGTGGGAAGAAGCGGTGGAGAGGGCCTTGAACGCTCTCCCGGAGACGGTGCGGTCATGAATGCCGCGCTGGTAGACGGGATCGTGAAGGCCGTGCTTTACGAAGGGTACATGCTCTATCCCTATCGGCCTTCTGCCGTGAAAAATCGGCACAGATTCAACTTTGGTGTCGTCTACCCTCGGGCTTACAGCGAGGCCCAAGGCGGCACAGATGCGTGGACGATGCAAACGGAGTGCCTGGTGCTGGGGAGCGAGAAAACCCGGTGCGTCGTGCGCGTCAGATTCCTGCGCCTCGCAGAGCGTTCCATTGGAAAAATTACGGCGCCTTCCAAAGATCTGTCCTCCATTGCCGCAGAAAATATCGAAATGGTTGGACAGTTGGAAGTCAACGATCAGGTTTATCAGCCGTGGCAGGAGGCTGTGGAAGAAGAGATCGATGTGACTGAGTTCAATCTGTCCGCACTTGCCGCTCAGCCGATGAAGTGGCCCTTCCGACTATCCGCCAAGCAGGAGAGAGAAGCGATTCGGGACGAAGGTGGCTTAATCACCGGAATTATTGACCGCCATAAGGCGGCTGTTGCGGGGACCATCGAGTTTGCAGCCGAGCAGATGGACAAAGGCGTATTCAAACTTACGGTGCGCATTGCGAACACTTCGAGGATCGAGAGCGTTGGTGCTATTAGACGTGAGGAAGCCCTTACCCGGTCGCTCGTTTCGGCCCACACGATTCTGGAAGTGCGCGACGGAGAATTCGTTTCTCTGGCTGATCCTCCGGAGACCTGCCGCGACTTTGCTTTGGCGTGCCGGAACGTAGGAACGTGGCCGGTTCTTGTCGGAGAGGAGGGGCAGCATGACACGATGCTCTCTTCGCCGATCATCTTGTATGACTATCCGCAGATCGCTCCTGAAAGTCCCGGTGATTTCTTCGACGGCGCGGAGATTGATGAAATTCTGTCGCTGCGCATTATGACCCTTACGGAAGAAGAGAAGCGGGAGATGCGGCAGTCTGATAAACGCGCGCGGCAGATTCTTGAGCGTACGGAAAACATGCCGGATGAGCAATGGATGAAACTTCACGGAGCATTGCGCGGGCTGCGCAGCGCTAAGGAAGAGACGCCATGAACGAATGGGAATGGCAACTCCTGGAAGACAAGACTCCGGTCAAGTCCCTTGAGATTCTGGGCGTTCAAATCCGGTGCGGCGATCGTGTGCGGCTTAACCCGAACCCCGGCGGCGATATTTTCGATCTCGCGCTCGAAGGAAAAATCGCGGCAGTCGAATCCATCGAGCAGGACTATGAAGGAAAATTACAAGTTTGCGTCGTTATAGAAGAAGACCCTGGCATGGACATCGGACTGATGCGGCAGCCGGGCCACCGATTTTTCTTCGATCCCACTGAGCTGGAACCCGTCGCCAAAAATGAAGAAAATCCAATCAAGGAAACCAAGAAAATCCTCATCGCCGGAATTGGCAACATTTTTCTAGCGGACGACGGTTTCGGCGTGGAGGTTGCGGGCCGCCTCGCAAAACAATCCTTTTCTTCAGGTGTTCGCGTCGCGGACTTTGGAATTCGAGGGTTTGACCTGGCATACGCCTTGATGGAGGGCTACGAGACAACCATCCTCGTGGATGCATATCCCGGCGAAGGCCAGCCGGGCACGCTGTT
>JAOAPW010000102.1 GCA_025463105.1 Candidatus Acidiferrum typicum
GAAACGCTGACGTAGTACTTGTTGAGTTCAGGCACCAGGCGCGCCGTCCTGGCGCCGGGTTTGGTAGGAATGTTTGCAATCACTTCATAATGGTCCGCGTCCTTTTGCTGGATCACCGTGATCGCACCAACTGCACCGTTCAAATTTCCGCCTGGTAGATAAATGCGGTGGTTCACAGCATCGTAAGCCAGATCGTCGACGGAGTCGGCCGTCGGCAGGCTGGCGACTTCCTTCCCCGTGTCAGTATTTACGACGACTAACTTGGAAGGCTTGCGCGTGGCCACAAATAGTCGATGCGTGGATTCGTCATACTGCATCGGCACATTTTCCACGGCTGCGGTGACAGGCCACGTGTCAACTACGGCGCGCTTCTGGCGATCCACCACGCCAATTTTGTTGACGCCTGTCATATTGACGAAGAGCCGTGGTCCGGATTTCTCAAGCGCCATGGATTCCAGCCGGTTGGTATCCAGCTTCATATCCGCCAGCTTCTTGCCGCTTGCCATGTCGACGATGCTGATCAGGCAGTATGGTGTTTTAGCTGCGCGACCGCCGTTCACTACGTAAAGATATTTCGTCGCGGGATCGTACACTGCGGGGTCTGCATCAATGGTCAACTCGGTGTGGCCCACTAATTCGAGGGTATCGTAATTGTAGATCTTGAGTTCGGAGGCTTCTCCGTCCACAACAACGATTTTCTTCATCTCCGGGAATGCCAGGACGTTGTGGGCTCCCTTGGTTCCGGTGATGGTATGGATCAGCTTGTTGGTTTTCAAATCAAAAACTTCGACGACCGCCTCATCCTCGTCTGATGTCAGGAAGAGCCGATTGCCCTTCACATCCACCCCGAAATGGTCCCAATGACGCTGGAGTCCAGGCAGGGAAACAGTTTGGACCAGCCGGAGAGGCGTCTTCTCTTGTGCGGGAGACGTCGCAACACAAACAAGAACCAGCGCTAGAACAACTAGAAGTTTTTTCATTTTTTCACCTTGGGAAGTTTTCCGACGGTTAGTTAAACCACGAAACCCGGCAGTTGTCGAGCCAAATTGTTAAATCGAAATTGTGGCTATCGATTAGACAGGTTCACGTTCAATCCGCGAAAAAAAGGGCTCCGGGAGACTGCCAGATTAGCCGAGCCCCACATCAAGCATACTTCGAACTTTTTATCGATTCGTTAGAATTTGTGACTTGCCCGCCACTCGCCCGGACGGAAACAAAAAGCTGCTCGAGCCACTGCTTGAAATCCTGGCACGACAACCAGGCGGTGTCCACCAGGCGAAGATTGTCGACCCCACGCAATTCAACTTCGAGGCGCTCGAACAATTCCTGAGTAGTGTTGTCCAGGAGTGAGTCGCAGTACTTCATATAGAGCCGCTCGCATGAGAGATCGACAGAGCGGATCTTTCGGTTAGTTCCGAGCAAGAGCAAATCACGACGATTCAAGGTCTACACCGAGATGAGCAAAATTGGCTGTCTCTACGCACGCGTCACGAGCGCAAGCAGCGTGCGCCGAACTAACGCTTTCGTCATTGACACTTTGTAGCCGTTCTTTGAGAGCTTTTGAGCTCCCGCGATCGCAGCTTCGCCAGCCTTGGCAGCTAATTCTGGCGTAATGCGCTGGCCGGCGAGTATGCTTTCCACGCTCGGCAGCCGCCACGGAATCGGAGCGACGCCACCTAAAACGATGCGCGCACTTTTGCAAATTTCGTTGTCCATGTCGAGCACAACCGCCGCGCTGACAACCGCGTGTGTCCAAGCTTCTCGGTCGAGCACCTTGTTATAGGTGCTCCGCCTGCCGGGACTCGCGGACGGCAATTGCACGCCTGCGAGCACTTCGTCGGCGGCAAGTACATTCTCCCGCGCGACGTCCTGCCGCGGCAGAACGAAGAATTCGGCCGCCGGTACCATCCGTTCACCAGAGGGTCCCACGACCCTGAATTTCGCGTCGAGCGCAACAAGTGCAGGAGCAGTGTCTGATGGATGGACGATATAGCTGGGGCCGCCGCCGAAGATCGCATGGAACCTGTTCTCGCCTATGACGGAAAAGCATGTCTCGCCGCCATTCTTCAGGCACGGAAACCCATTGCGGAAATACCAGCACCACGGGCGTTGGCAAACGTTGCCGGCCAGCGTGCCAACATTGCGAATCTGCGGGGTCGCAACTGTCTCGGCCGCTTCGGCCAGCACCGTATACTGACTTCGAATTAAAGGATGGCTGCCGAGAGAGTCAAGTGTGATGAGGCCGCCGATGTTCACGCCGCCTGCTGCCGGCGTCACCTGATCCAGGCCTTTGATCGTCTTCAGATTTACCAGTACATCCGGCTTAACAATAAATTCTTTCACCAGCCCTAGAAGATCGCTGCCGCCTCCGACAAGCGAAGCAGTTTGTCCGTCTTTCCCGGCCTGCTGGATAGTTTTAATTGCCTGATCGAGAGTCCGCGCGTTCGTGTTGGCGAAGGTTTTCATGCCAGTGCCCCCAAAATCCTGTCGCGCGTGATCGGCAGGTCCTTCATGCGGCGGCCAATCGCGTTGAAGATGGCATTGCCGACGCCTGCCACCGCGTGGACGATTCCAGCTTCCCCGATACATTTAGCGCCAAAGGGACCGTATCCGTCGTCGCTTTCTATGAAGATCACCTCGATCTCTGGCGCGTCGAGATGGGTCATGACCCGAGCACCGTAATAGCCGGCCGTAAGCGGTTGTCCAGTCCTCCGGTCGTAGAGCAGATCCTCGTGTAATGCCATCCCAATCCCCTGGGTAGCACCGCCTTTGATCTGGCTGGCCGCAGTCAATGGATTAATGATGCGCCCGGAATCGTGCACGGCGATGTACTTTAGGACCCGAACTCGGCCTAATTCTGTATCGACTTCCACTTCCACAAAGTGTGCGCCGAACGCTTTGCGCACTTTCCCGTCCGATGTCGGATTCGGTGACGCCGAAGCGATCAGTGCGCTTTCGCCCTTGGGCAGCCCTTTCTCCGCAATTTGGCGTTTCAGATCGCGCGCAGCCTCAATCACGGCATTCCCGGTCATGTCCGTCGTGCGGCTGCCTGACTCACCAACCGAGAACGGACAACGATCAGTATCGCCCCAAACGATATCGATACTTGACAGCGGAACGTCCAGTGCCTCAGCCGCGATCATACTCATGGTGGTCTTGGCGCCGGCTCCTATGTCAGTCACCCCAACGAAAACGGTGTACCGTCCATTGGAATCGAGGCGAATCACTGCGCTGCTTTGCCCCAGAGGGGATCGTATGGTCATAAAGGACATGCCAGCGCCACGTTTGATCGGCCCGGTGTCCGCACCTGGCACATGCCAACGCTTTTTCCATTCGAACTCTTCCGAACCTCGGCGAATGCAGTCCTCGAGGGTGTAATTTGAGTAGGGCACCTCGTCGTTTGATTTTCGCGTCATGTTCTTGAGAACGAACTCTACCGGATCCATCTTCATCTTGTATGCGACGTCGTCCATCATCGACTGGATGCCAAAGAAGCCCTGAGGAAACTCTGGCGCCCGGTAATTCCCAGAAACTGCCCTGTTGGTATAGACAGGATAGACAACGCTTTCGACATTCGGACATTGGTAGAGTTCAATTCCACCAATAGCTCCTGA
>JAOAPW010000108.1 GCA_025463105.1 Candidatus Acidiferrum typicum
AGAGCGCGGCGCTAACTGATGAAGTTACTGCGGTAAATATTCTCGGCCGCCGCATGGTGGACGCAGTGACGCTGGTCCAAGCTCTCGGTGGCGGCTGGAACAGCTCCGAGTTGCCGGCACGCCCAGAATGCTGCGGCAAACTAACAGGTCAACGAGACCTAACACCTTAGTCCTGGCTCTGTACGAGCGGCAGTTGCGAAGTGAGTTGGCCGCAATCAGCACTTGCCGTGAAATACGGCATGATTGATATCAGGCCAAAACTCTTTCAAGACGGATATCGCCGCTGCGGAGAGGCGTCCGCCAATGCACAGGTCGGAGTTGCGCAGTCGGCCTACTATCCCGTGATCAGCCTGACAGGCGGGGGAGGATTCGAGAGCTCCAGCATCACGAACGGAGCCCGCGCCGGTGAATTATTTCTTGGAAGCCAGTCCGCGAATGTATTTGACCAGCGAATTAATCTGCTCCTTTGACAGATTCTTGAATGGAGGCATGGCGTTCTTGCCATCGGAAATCACGGTCGCAATCTCCATATCCGAAAGTTTCTGAATTTCCGCGGAACGCAAATCGGGTGCGTTCATGCTCTTGCCAGTGGGCGTATCGCTGCTTCCATCCGGGCCGTGACACGTCGCGCAATTTGTTTTGAACGCAGCGGCGCCCCCGCTGGACGACTTCTGCGCCGCCAGGTTCGAGCTCCCCACGCTTAGAATCGCCAAAACAGTGAAAAGGCCAACCATTCGGCGACGGACAAAATGACTCGGCACGGGCTCGAGAGAATTACTTCGAATCGCCACGTCCACATCCGGGTTGCTGATGCGAGTGCTTTTATTTTTCGAGTACATTGATCCTCTCCTTATCCTAGCAATTTGCGAAGTTTTGAAATTCCCGCAAATGACGGTAACGATGTCACACCAACTGGTTCTTCGATAAGGGCAGTTCCCGAATCCGCTTGCCGGTAGCGGCAAAGATAGCGTTGCAAAGCGCCGCCACAAACGGCGGCACGCCTGGTTCTCCGACCCCGGCCGGCGGGGCATCACTCTCGACCAGGTACACGTTGGTCTGATAGGGAGCTTCACTCATTCTCGCTACGGGATAATCTTGAAAATTGGATTGGTCGATGGCGCCCTTCGTCGCGGTAATCTCTCCGGTTTTCACGACGCTCGTGCCAAAAACAGCGGCTCCCTGAAATTGAGCGCGAGTCGCTTCCGGATTAACGACCAGACCCGCGTCGACCACGGTGTCCACACGCGGAATTTTTATTTCTCCCTGGTCGTCGACCTCCACTTCTACAACAGTGGCTACATACGTCAGGAAACTTCGATGGGCGGCGAATCCCAATCCTGCCCGCTTGCCCAGCTTGCGCTTTCCCCATCCGCCTTTGTCGGCGGCCATTTGCATGACACGAATGAGTCGGGCCGTATCGATGGGATACAGATCGTAGGGAGCGCCATAGTTTGGGTAGTTTGTGTTCTTCAAATCCACAATGCGAGGTTTTCCGATCAGACCAAATTGATAATCCACCGGATCGCGGCCTGACGCATGCGCCAGTTCATCAGTGAAACATTGAACTGCGAACGCATGATATATATTTGCCACCGACCGCAGCCAGCCGATGCGAACATGAGCTTTCGCGGGTCCATTTTCAACGCGAAGATTCGGGAGATCGTACGGAATGTCGGTCCAGCCTTGCTGCAGATGCCCCGGATCGCCGTAGACTGCATTCACGTCAAAAATAGAAGTGATGGGAGGAAATACCGAGCGTTGCAGCCACGCACTGGGTATGCCTTTATCACTTACGGCTGCTTTCAGATGCATTGCCGCTACCGCGTTGTAGTAATCGAACTTGATATCGTCTTCTCGCGTCCACACTACCTTCACGGGTTTGTTTAATTTTTTTGAAAGGACCGCCGCCTCGGCTACATAATCCGGCTTGGATTTGCGGCCAAATCCTCCGCCAAGAAGAGTCACATGACAAATCACGTTCTCCTTCGCAATGCCTAATTCCTTGGAAACGATGTCCTGAACGGCCTGGGGATTTTGTGTGGGAGCCCATAGAGTCGCCCGCCCATCTTTGAATTCGGCGAGAGCGACCATCGGCTCCATTGACGCGTGGGCCAGCAGGGGAACGTAGTAGTCGGCTTCGATTATCTTTCCGCCTTTGGCAAAAGCGGCATCGACATCTCCTTCATCGCGCACCACCTTGGCCGGCTTGCGAGCCGTTTCTTGCAACTCCTTCTTGTAGGCTTCGGAATCGTAGGATTCGTTCGCCCCATTATCCCAATCGATTTTTAGTTTCTTTCGGCCTTGAAACGCGGCCCAGGTGTTGTCCGCAATCACCGCAACTCCGCCGAGCGGCTGGAATGCGGGCGGCGGCTGATAGGGATCGATTGGAACTATTTGCCGGACGCCTGCGACTTTAAGCGCTTCCTGGCTATCAACGGATTTCACTTTTCCGCCCAGAACCGGCGGATGCTCGATCGAGGCATAAAGCATGCCATCCAATTGAGCATCCATTCCGAAAACGGCTTTTCCGGTGCAGAGCGCCTCCAAATCGTAGCTCGGAGAACCCTTTCCGACGTATCGCCACTCGGATTTCGGCTTAAACTTAAGAACTTCCTTGGCGGGCACAGGCAACTTCGATGCAGCGGTTGCCAACTCGCCATATCCTAGCCTCCTGTTTGTCGCAGCGTGAACCACAACATGCATTTCAGTCGTGCATTCTGCAGGGTCGACGCCCCACTGTCTAGCAGCCGCCTGAATCAACATCAGCCGTCCAGTCGCGCCCGCGACGCGCATCACGTCGTAAAATCCCCGGATTGATTGCGAGCCATCCGTATTTTGCGAGCCATACTTCGCATCACCGATCGCTTGATCTATCTTGACGAGTTTCCAATCCGCGTCCAGTTCGTCGGCCACGACAAGTGGTAACGAGGTCCGGCTCGTGGTACCCATCTCGGAGCGATGCGCCACGATGTAAACCGTTCCGTCGGGATTGATTCCGAGGAACACGTTGGGGTGAAGCTTGGCAAGATCGGCTTGATTGCTTCCCGGGGCGCGTTCGTGCCCCGCAATTTCAGGATAGAAGCGCGCGGCAAGCACCAGGCCTCCAACAGCCACGAGCCCCGTTAAAAATCCCCGCCGGCTGACATTTTCGATTGCGCTCATGTTTGGGCCTCCGCTGCCGCTCTGATCGCGGCACGAATTCGCTGGTAGGTTCCGCACCTGCAGATATTCCCGGACATCGCGTCATCAATGTCCGCATCGCTCGGGTTCTTCTTGGATTTCAACAAGGCCGCAGCCTGCATCATCTGGCCGGGCTGGCAGTAACCGCACTGGGGCACATTTACCTGTATCCAGGCTTTCTGCACCGGATGTAATCCGTTTTCAGACAATCCCTCAATAGTCGTAATCTCAGCGCCCGCAAGCGTACCCATGGAGGTTACGCACGAACGGATCGCCTCACCGTTTTTGTGTGCCGTGCAAGCGCCGCACAAGGCCACGCCGCAACCGAACTTTGTACCGGTTAATCGCAGTTCATCACGTAAATACCAGAGAATCGGCATCTGCGGGTCGCCGTCGAAGTTGCGCTGAATGCCATTTACTTTTAACTGGATCATCTTCAGACCTCGTTTCTGATTTCACCAGCGGTGGGTGTTGATGAAATTTGTCTATTATTTTCTGGGCGGGAGTGTTTCTTCCTGCATGTAAGGTCTTGCGGAATTGACATTCGCCAAATCTTCCATCAGGCGAATCACCGCGGAAAAATCGTCGTCCGGATGCTCGACGTACTCCGCGGCGTTGATTGGAAAGGCGGCTGACGCCGCAGGCATCGGGGCGCGAACGGCCGCGGCAGTCTCCAAAATCAGGCGAAAATCCTTATTCATAAGGCCCACGGCAAATTGCGGGCGGTAATCGTTTTCCATCGCTCTGGCGAGCTTTCCCACATGCGCCGGCGCGATGACGGCGGTTTTCGACAGAACTTCGAACAGGCGCCGGCGATCGAGTCCCGCCTTTTCACCGAGGACGACCGCCTCTGCGACAGCCTGCATGCCTACTCCGAGTAATGTGTTCACTACTAATTTCATCGTGTTCCCCGATCCGCTCGGTCCCAGATAGAAATGTTGCTGGCTGATGGCTTTAAAGATGGATTCGGCGGCATTAAAAGCATTTTCATCACCACCGCCGAGCAAAACCAGCGTGCCGTGTTCGGCCGCCAATGTGCTGCCGGAAACCGGTACATCCAGAACACTCACGCCACGGGCCGCACCCAATCGGTGGAGTTCTCGCGTAGTGAGAGGGCTGACGGTGCTCATTTCTATGATCATCGAATCGCGGGGGATATTTGCCAGCACTCCCCGCGGCCCGGTGTATACATCGTCTACAGCCTCATCATTCGAAAGGGAAGACAGCACAACGTCCAACCGGGACGCTAATTCGGCAATGGATCGCGCCACAGTTGCACCGGACGCAATCAACGCGTTCGCCTTGGCGGGGTTTCGGTCAAAGACCGTTACTTTGAAACCGCTTTTTAGCAGACGTCCAGCAATACGACTCCCCATCGCGCCGATGCCGATGAATCCGAGTTTGCTATGAGCTGGGCTTATAGGTGTCATTGGGTCATTACTCCTCCGTAGATATCGATTCCGACTGCGACGCCACTTTGGGCGGCGAGATGGCGAGACAGCGCTTCATCCACGGACAATGCGCCGGCTCCCTTGAACATCACTAACGTTGCGAGTGCGAGAACCAGAATGTGGTACTCAACTCCGTGGCCTTTTTTCTCACCGTACCAGTTCATAAAAAATCCGAATCTCCCGTGAACAGCCAGCGCGACGCACATGACTAAGGCGATGGCGAGAGCGTCGACGCGGCTTAGAAATCCAACGATCAAGCCCAGGCCACCCAGAAACTCTGCCGCGACCGCCAACACCGCCAGGGGAGCCGGGATGTGCAGGTCTTCTTGGAATATGCGCACCGTGTTTTTCAACCCTGTCCCACCAAACCAGCCCAACATTTTCTGGGCGCCGTGAGCGAAAAAGACCACGCCCAAAACAATGCGGGCGATTGCAATCACCCAATCTCCATTAGTTGCAAGCAGCCACGCAAACATGTCCAGTGCCTCCGGCGATGTAAATCATTCTCAAAGATTGAAAGATGCACACAAAGGTCCAAAGGAAGGTCCGTGGGAAGTATTGAGTAGGCGGCGTACTATCAATCACTTACATTCCGTTGAATGGCGCACGGTGAGCGATGACTCGACGATGTAGGTGTCAACATAAGGGCAGCTGTCATAATGGTGCCGCCTCTCGTCCAGTCTTGACGACGTCCTGAACGAAGTGACAGAGCTCCCGATCAATACTAACTTTCGATTGCTCAGTAAAATACCTGTCCCCTGCACTTGGCGCTAAGTTTTGGAACTTCACATGCCAATACTGTGGTGGCAACTGATTTGAGTGAAGTCGAGGCGCCCATGAACAGACATTTGGCAATTCCAATTATTTTAGGCTTCCTCTTGATCTGCGCGATTGTCCCGGTCGAGGCCCAAGACGCGAACGGGAACGGGTCCAGCGCAGTGTTTCCCGTGATACCCATGGCTGTCAGAGTCCGAACTGTGCCTCTCTATCTCCGAGAGTCTTTGGCGGAAGATTCGCCTTACTCCGAAATCGAGGCGCTCGTAGACAACCAGCAGAGCGAGCCTTGGATTGAAATGGTATTGACAGAAAAAGCCTCGACCATTAGCCGCCACTATTGTAATTCGCAACGCAGCGTGGCCAGCATGACGGAACGCGGTGAAGAAGCCTATTTTGTGCCGATTGAGTTTCATTCCGAGCAAGACGCAAACGCAATGCGCGTCGTCACGATTCGGTTTGCGGACAATGCCGGGGAATCCGTCGAATGGCGCGTCGTACTAGACTCTTCCTCGCCCGGAACACGCTCTCAGGCCAGTGTCATCCCTCAGGAGGACCAATACGGCTTTGTCCTGGCTTCGGGAATCCAAAGCGCCGCGGTATTGAGTTCAAGCACCGTCCGAATCACAAATGCCAATGACGCGTCTGCTCCCGTAGCGGAGCCGAAAGTACGACGTGATACAGAGATCCTGTATGCGACCGACGTGATCCTCGCGGAAATCCAACCTGGAACAGAAATATGGAATGTAGACTCCTCGCCGGAACACCTTCAGGCTCACGCACAGTGGGTCTTGCGAAGCTCGGGCGGTCGAAAGCGGCTTCTAACCATTGAACAGACATCGGCAGATGAAATTCTTATCAAGCAGGAAGATCCTGAATTCCCGGAATCGGCGAGCGCTCAATTAAACGTGCGGCGAACAGATGGTGAGCTGACCCTGCATTCGGTGACTTTTACGGCCCAGGGACATGAGTTCCGGATATCATTCGAACCGGGACTTTGTTTGCCCGCGCCGCTAACGACGGACGCGCGCGATGCAAATTTTTCGATCGACGAGGACAATCATAGAAATGTCGCATCGGGGCGAGCTTCGGTGGCCAGAGGCGTCGAGGCCGAACACGTTACTTGGCGATTGGATGCGCCCGATTGGGCTAAAGCGCAGACGTTCGAAACGGGTGTAAACATTATTGCATTCTGATCTGTCGAGTGACCTGACGCAATGCAGAACGACATGTTGAACTCGCAATTTTACGTACCTTGGGGTATTCCATCGGCTCTACGAAATCATTCCGATAAAAAAAGGAGAAAAACATGGCATTACCTACTCGTCTGCTGGGTTCCAGCGGACTCAAGATCACAACAGTTGGATTTGGATCCTGGGCGGTCGGCGGCGGAGGGTGGTCCTATGGATGGGGGCCGCAGGACGATACCGAGTCCATCGCCACCATGCGTCACGCTCTCGACCTGGGCGTCAACTGGATTGATACAGCGGCAGTCTACGGGTTAGGGCACTCCGAGGAGGTTGTGGGGCGCTTGTTTCGTGATTTGCCGGCGTCCAAACGGCCTTTTATTTTCACGAAATGCGGGCTGATCTGGGATAGCAAGAACCCCATGGCAGAGCCACGTCGCGTGCTCAAACCTGAGTCCATACGGCGCGAATGCGAAGCATCCCTTCGGCGGCTGGGCGTCGATCGCATCGATCTCTATCAATTTCATTGGCCGGATCCCGATACACCGGTCGAGGAATCGTGGTCGGAGATGGATAAATTGGTGAAGGAAGGAAAGGTTCACGCCGCCGGGGTCTCGAACTTCGATGTCGAACTTTTGAAACGTTGCGAGGCGATTCGCCACGTGGACTCACTGCAACCCCCGTTCTCATTAATCAATCGCAAGGCCGCCGAGAAGGAAATCCCCTGGTGCGAAGAACACCACACGGGCGTGATCTGTTACAGCCCCATGCAGTCCGGACTTCTGACAGAAAGCTTCACCGCATCTCGGGTGTCGAGAATGGCAAATGACGACTGGCGGCGCCGGGCAGAGGAATTCCAGGAACCTAATCTCAGCCGAAACCTGGTCCTTCGCGATGCATTGGGCCCGATTGCAAAGAAACATGGCACATCGGTTTCAGCGGTGGCGATCGCATGGACACTTGCGTGGCCGGGCGTGACAGGAGCGATCGTGGGAGCGCGTACTCCCGCACAAGTGGACGGCTGGATTCAAGCTGCGTCTCTCGAGCTTTCAGCCGCGGACCTCCAAGCGATTGCTTCCGCGGTTGAACACACGAAAGCCGGTGCAGGCCCATATCACCCGAAAGGCGCGGCGGCGCCAAAGAGACGCTCCGCGTAAGCGCGGCATGGTTTCGGGGCGCGCCTGGAGCAATCATCCCAGTAGCTGGGCGCGCTTATGTCCTTCTTGAAAAAAATGCTCAGTTGAAGGAACTTGGGATGGCCGCGCGCTAAATTTGTTGGCCACCACCCCCTCGATACCCATCTCAATTAGCAAGCTTGATGTCTACGAGACTTCGGCCAATATCTTCTTCGAAGGCCCGTCGCGCCTCATCAATGACGAAACAGGAGAGACGGTTGGAGTCGCGGTTACTGAGTCGATGGACGTGCGCATCATGCAAAATGTGGGCGATTGGCGGAGGAAAGTGGGACACGAAGGGAGTGAATGAAAGCGCTAACTAAAATTCTTGGGTTTGCAGTGGCGGCGCTGATCGTTGTGGCTCTTGGCTTCTACTTCATTGAGGTGTACGCTCCGTCGCCAGCCAGCCCAACCCTATCTGCCGCGATTCAACAAGATTCGATCCCCATCGGCAGCATGACGCGAGAGTTCTTGGAATATGTACCTCACGACATCTCTCCGCATTCTCCGCTGGTCATTGTGCTTCACGGCGCGCTGATGGATGCTAAGTCGATGCGTGAGTGGACTGGCTACGAATTCGACCAACTGGCGGATCAGCATGGCTTTGTGGTCGTCTACCCGGATGGCTATAAGCACGCCTGGAATGACTGCCATTCGGAAGCCACCTTCGCAGCCCATACCGAAAACATCGACGATATGGGATTCGTCAAGGGCCTGATCGCCCGCGAAGTCGCGCAGCATCAGATTGATGAAAAACATGTCTACGTCCTCGGCTATTCCAATGGCGGTCAAATGGCGCTTCGGCTGGCGTTGCAAGCCCCTGAGGAAGTCGCCGGAATCGCCATAGCTGGCGCCAGCTTGCAGGCTCCAGAGGATTCCTCATGCCCGGAGCAGGGAGCCGTGCCCCTGCTAGTCGTCCAGGGAGAGAAAGACCCCATCCATCCAATGAATGGGGGCAAAGTCACACTCTTTTGGTTCAGCTACCGAGGCAGAGTGCTCTCAGCGTTCGATACCGCGCAGACGTTTGCGAAGCGACTCGGTGTGACTTCTGCCCCTCAACAGATTCACCTCGATCCGCAGAGGAGCGGAGACCCCACCTCAGCGGACGGATTCCTGTGGCCTGGCGCTCCTTCTCCGGTGGTTGCCCTTTACAAGATCGAGGGCGGCGGGCATGTGGTTCCTCAGCCCGTGTTCAGATACCCGCGTATCCTGGGCCACACTACGACTGCCGTCGATATGCCGAAGCTGATGATTGAGATGTTTCACATCGGTAGCAAATGACTGTGGACCTGCCTCGCCCGAGTGGCCATACCGGCCAATTTCTCTATCTTGCGGCTACTGACATCAACGCAGTGGCGGGCTTCAAAATTGACCCCAATACCGGCGTCTTTTTCCCGATTCCCGGCTCCCCTTTTGCGATCGGCGCAACGCCCTCAACCATGACCGTCGTGCGGACTCCCTGAGGCTTGGTTTTTATTGCGGCGGTAGCTCGGGGCGTTACAGTTTGGGGCCCCTACGCGTCTCGTGAACTGAAGCACGTGAGGAGTAGCGAACGAATCCCAACCTTTCGCAGAATCTGAAAACCTAAGAGCCAGTTTCGGCGAAAGGATGTGGCACCCGGTGCAAGACCCCTACCGTTGTAGTGCGACGATTAGCTCCAAATTGAGAGCTGCAGTCAGCTTCGCTTCCACGGGAATCTCGCGGATATCGAAAGGTAAATAGGGCCGACCAATATTTTCATGGTTCAATAGAAATCATAAGGCGCAATCAACAGCAACATGAACTGCCGACCGTGAGCACCATGCATTAAGAGCCGATAGTCCAGAACCACAAAATAAGGGACATACAATGACAGTCGATTCCGAAATTGCTAAGTACGCCGAGACCCGCTTCAGCCAACGGCTTGAGGACGAGATTATGCCCGCATACCGTGAGCGCCTGCGGGAAGAAATCGCTCGATGGAACCCGAATCCCCAGCGCCCATTTTCAGGATCGCAGGCCCAGGCGCTCATCGCCGTGGAGGCACGTTATGCGCGAGAGTCAGCCCGTACTCAGGCGGAATCTCTAATCGAGGCGCTGGAAAAGGCAGGACTCCCGTTCAACGACGATGCTTTTCGAAAGGCCCTTGATGACACAAAGAAGCTTCTTGAGAGACATAGCCAATATTCATATCGAACCGTAGTGGGATACTTTAATACGGATGCTGTCCCGAAGGAAGCGATAAAGGCGCTCGAACAGGATGTGGAAAGCGAGATGGCTCGCATCCATGACAGCATTCTTCGATTCGTGAAGGTTAAACTGCAGGAAACCGTACTGACAGCGCGCAAGACGCAACATTCCCCAAGTGTAGACGAAGAAGATCGCAAGTTCGCCAATCTTGCTATCGACGAAGCCCGACAGAGCGTTTCGGAGCAGGACGGCAAGCCACACCCACTCGTCGGGGCGGTCGTTGTGAAGAATGGCAAGGTGCTTAGCTCAGCGCATCGCGGCGAAGTTCCCGGAAATCACGCCGAATTCACTGCTCTTGACAAGAAGTTAGCTGAGGAGGCAGTTTGCGGGGCAACCATCTATACAACACTAGAGCCCTGCACAACTAGAAACCATCCAAAGATTCCATGCGTGAAGAGAATCATCGACCGAAAGGTGGCTCGGGTTGTGGTGGGCATGCTAGATCCAGACCCGAGGATCACGGGCCGTGGGATGCTGGCACTAAGAAACGCCAACATTGCCATTGATTTGTTCCCACCTGACTTGATGACGGAGATCGAAGAGCTGAACCGTGAATTCAAACGTCTACACGAGCAACAAAGCCACCTACAACTTCAGACCTCCAAGGTTTTTTCCGAAGTTAACACCCCGGAAGACGAGAACCCTCCAACATTGTTGGACTTGTTCAAAAATAGTTTTTCAAACACTCTTAAATTGAGCGACAACGAACCGGCAATTGCCGTCGATTGGACGGACGCTTCGACAACCAAGATTAGGCGACAGGTCTATATGGACTTCCCAGCCAAAACGAAGTTCGTGGGATTTTACGTTCCAGCAGCGACCCCTCCGTCAGCCGATATTTCTGGAGGCAAAACTTTTACCTCTTGTATGAAGCTTCTTGAGGCCGATGCGATCCAACAAGCGCTCGAGCATGTACTGAAACAGGTCGCCATTCTTGCGGGACAGGAAGGGCAGATGACTAGCATTCAAGATTTGACGTTTTCTGGAAGAGTGCTTATATATCACGACGAGTATCTATCCATCCCACAGAAAGCGGACATCATTAGGGCTTACGCGGCTAAGAACTTTGACGTCCAGTTCATGGGGGCTGACTACTTAGGCAGTCAAGTGATTGCATGGCATCACAAGAGAGTCCCAAAGTAACTCGGAACGCACCTAGAATAGATTTTGTCATGTTCGATGGGAGGATTTTTTGCCAACTCGGGATATTTTAACGTCTGGCGTGGGATCACTAATAATTGGAAACAAACAATTCGACGGCATCCACTATAAGATTTCTGGCACGAAACGCAGTAGGCTTGTTGGAAGTAGCGAGACCGTGCTGAGTGTGGCCTTGCGTGGAGAGATCCTAAACCCTCAGAGCATCGATTCCGCTACTCAACAACGCACGCTGGACATGGAGTGCCAACTTCTTCGCAGTGATGGTCGTGTGATTGCGGTCGAGTTCTTCCGATTTCCTGCATTCCAAGTGGTGCGAGGGGCAGACGGCGACTCTTGGAGTGATGCTGTTCTCGGCGGCTAAATTGGAACAGGCGCCTTTGCAAATTGTGAAATTGCGAGTTTTTCGGCCCTAATTCGCGTCGCTCACCAGGCTGCCCGGGGATGGGAAATCGTTGCCCTTGATGGTTTGCATAAAACAGTAAACTTGGTCAAAACAAGGCTGAGCCAATCATTGCACGCTCCGCTTTGCTGCGCGCGGGCCTGCGGCAGCGAGGATGGAATTCTTTGCTTGTTTACCCAGCCTTTCGCTTCGCTCAGTCTGGGATAAATCCCAGACCTACTCTCGTCGCGCCTAACGGGCTTCATCTTCGCGGGTAGCGCATCTTCTTTCCCCCTCGAACTCAAGCGTTGAATTCCTGTCTTAATCATCATCATCGGTATTGTGTTCCCGTTAGCGTAGCGGAGCAGGTCCCTCGCCTGCGCGTCCGAGATTGGGGACGCTGCACGTCGCTAAGCTGCGCTCGGCTCGGGATGGCATGTCGCGTGGGAGGCGGTCAGTTTGAAAAAAGCCGTGTGAAGCCCCTTTGCACACTGAAAGTTCGTCATCCTGAGGCCCGTCAAGCGAGCCCGCGGTTCCTTCAGCGGGCGAGTAGGACCGAAGGACCTTGTGCTTATGGTTAAAAAAAGGAAACAGAAGGTCCCTCCGGCCTGCTCACACGCTG
>JAOAPW010000119.1 GCA_025463105.1 Candidatus Acidiferrum typicum
TATTGAGCGCATCGACTTTTCTGGGCATAGCACTCCTTTCGTGAGGCGAGTATTCGAGCTGAATTTCGGAAGTTGTTCATGATGCACCGCTCGCAGAAACCTCTGGGGAGCGGGGGGCCAAGAATACTTCAATGAGGGTGTCCGGTCAACTTGCGAGCCGAGGGCACAGCACACATTCGCATGTGAGCCGATCTTTGCAAGCCCGGAATCATAAAGCGGCATTCTGCGGGCGTGATCCCGGTCGTTTTGCGGGAAGGGTGGTCAGTGGCTTCTGCTAAACGCTTACCGCTGCCGATCCTCCCTGGCTCGGCTTTCGTATGACAGATTCAGGAATCATTGCGGACCTCCTGCAGAGGTACAGACGTGCGGGGCTGGTTGATCTGCCTTCGCGGCAGATCTGTGGTTCGGCACAAGATGAACTCTCCAATTCTGGTTGTCAAGACTTTCGGGTCAGGGGCGAAGAGGAGATCAGCCTCCGGGGTTCATTGTGATATTTTCCATCTGACCATTACAGCGGTTATCGGTCGGTGTCGGATTTAGGTAGGCTTCGCCGCAGGCTCGAATTGGCTTATACTGAAAATAGTCAGGCAGGTCGTCAAGCGAATGAGACATCTGATAGTAAGTCTGCGTTTATCCTCCCTACTCGCGCTGGTCTTGATTCTACTACCCGGCACGCGGGCTTCGGCGGCGTCTATCCCTCACGGCACCGTTGATCTCGTCGCTGAAAATCAATCGATCGCCCCGGGACGTCAGACTTATTTCGGCTTGAATTTTCAGCTCGAGAAGGGCTGGCACATTTATTGGATTAATCCTGGCGATTCGGGCCAGCCCCCGCGTGTCCAATGGCATTTGCCCGATGGGCTCAGCGCGGGAGAGATAAAGTGGCCCGCGCCCCGGCGCCTCGGAACGTCCACCATCGTGGATTTCGGTTATGACGGCACGGTGATGTTGCTCGTGCCGGTGCGCGCCTCCTCCACACTGACGGTGCACAGGCAGCGCGTATTGTTGCAGATCTCAGCGTGCTCGTTTGCAGAGAAATCTGTGTCCCGGGCAAGACGCAAATTTCGCTGAGCCTTCCAATCGAATCAACGGTGCCTGAGCCGGACACTCGGGGCAGCGATTTGTTTACAGCCGCACGCAAGTCTCTACCGCGCAAGCCGCCAGATGACTGGAAATTCACTTTGAACAACAAGAAGAATTCATTCGTCCTCATTGCCAACCTTGGCCGGCAGATCACCCGCGCGGCTTTTTTTCCTCTTGCAGAATCACAGATTGATAATTCGACACCCCAGGGGATTGTGCCGACGGCCACCGGCTTTCAGCTCACACTGCGGAAGTCAGATCAACTTCTTGCGCCGATTAAGCGGCTGGAAGGCGTACTGGAACTCTCTGCCACCCAGACATACGTGATTGACGTGGCCGTTGGAGATGCCCTTTAGTTGGATAGCAGGACTTTGACTATTTGCGTAATCAGGAGGAATTACAGCAATGAGAAAGTTCATTGTTCTTTCTGCAGTTTTCACGCTGGTGTTGCTTGTGGCTCCGCTTTTAACTCTTGCCGCGAAGGTCGGTGAGCCCGCGCCGGATTTCACTGGCACAGCGAGCAACAACCGGACCTATCACCTCGCGGACTATCGCGGAAAATATGTCGTCCTCGAGTGGCACAATAACGGCTGCCCGTACACTCGGAAGCATTACCAGAGTGGCAACATGCAGAAACTGCAAAAGCAGTGGACGGGCCAGGGCGTCGTCTGGTTTACGATCATCTCTTCGGCGCCGGGCAAACAGGGATACATGGATGCCAACGGAGAGAACAACTACATGGCAAAGATGGGAGCCACGCCAACCGCGGCCCTACTCGACCCCACGGGCGCGATCGGACATTTCTATGACGCCAAGACAACTCCGCAGATGATCATCATCAACCCGCAAGGCGTCATAATCTACGATGGCGCGATCGATAATCGCGCAACGGACGACGTGAAAGACATTCCTGGAGCGACGAACTACGTCAATCTGGCGCTTGGGCAAGCCTTGGCCGGCAAGCCCATCGAGACCGCGGCAACCCGTCCCTACGGCTGCTCGGTGAAGTATAAGGGCAGTTGGTTTTAGCTCCTCCAAAGATATCGGACTTACTCTGCGCGTCGAACGGCAAGAAGCGTTAAATCGTCCGTTTGCTTCGTACCCTCCTGAAAGCTCAGCAGGTCCCCGAGACATTCAGAGATTAGCCCGGCAGGCTCCATCAACGTGTGCCGCGCCGCCAGCGTCTGGATTCGCTGGAGACCATACTCGGCACCCGCGCTATTCCGTGCTTCCGTCAAACCGTCCGTATAGAGGAACAGAGTATCACCGTGAGCCAGAGTGAGCCGATGGACAGGAAAGCGGGTGTTACAGAACATCCCCAGAGGTACCCCAGTGGAATCCTTTGGCGTTACTGCATCACCGTGGATGTGAAGCACGGGGAGGTGGCCCGCATTTACAAACTCCGCGGAACCATCGTGGGTAACTCGTCCCACAACGAGGGTTGCGAATTGTCCCGCGAGAGTGCTCTTGCAGAAAATGCGGTTGGCGTCTTCCACCATGCGATCGAGCGGGAGACCGCCTTCGGCGAGGCTGCGAAACGTTGCGTGGAGGTGGCTCATGAGCATCGACGCAGCAACACCCTTGCCTGAAACGTCCCCCAGCATAAGAAGCAGGCCGCCGTCTGTTTCGAAGAGATCGCAGTAATCGCCGCTCACCACGCCGGCGGGTTGATAGTGGTAGCGCACGTCCCAGCCAGTTGGCGCCAGGTCGGGTTTCGGCAAGAGAGCGCGCTGAATCCGTGCCGCCAGGGAAAGATCGCTCTCCAAGGCACGCTGTTCGGCGCTCGTTAGATGGTCCAGACAGAATTGCACCAACGGATCGGCGAGCAGGCGTTCCGCTTCAATGCTGTCGTGGCACAATTCGCAGAGCCCAAATGTTCCTTGAGCGATACGGCTCAGCGCGGCGTCCACAGCTGACAGTAATTGAGAAAGAGAAGCATCGGCAACAGGCGAATGCAATGCCTCATGAAGGCGCTCGCGGCGTTGTTCCAGTTCGGTGCGCAAATACGTTTGTTCGGCAGTAGTCATATTACCTCCCGCCATAGGTTGCTGTTTTGCAGCGGAGCTTTCCATCCGATTTCCCCCTTCAAATTGAGGAACACGAGAGGTGGCTTAACGGCGCCGGTATCGGCCCTAAGCTTCCGACCGCCGCTGAAGCGTAAAAGGGCAAGCGGTCTCGCCAAGCCGTCACTAGTCTCCATTTGATGTTGCAAACGTGCAAGACGGTGCAGGAGTCGGAGGAAAACCCCTTATTAGGAGTCACAGTCCACGACGGTGGATGTCACATGAATGGTGGGTGACTACAGTGATTTTTCCTCGTTTGATGACCCAGGAGCGGGAAGGTATGTCCAATAATGCATCAGCAACCTGGTAGGTGTCCAAAATCACCAGATCTGCCTGCTTGCCGACGTCTATACCGTAGTCGCGCGCAATTCCGATGGCGCGGGCGCCGTTTTTCGTGCCCATATCCAGGACGGTCGCTTGATCCTCTGGCGTGCCAAACTGAATTACGTGCGCGAGCATGTTGCCAATGACCAGCATGTCTGCCTTGCCGAAAGGCGTAAAGGCGTTGCGTACGTTGTTGGACGAATAGGCCACGTTGACGCCCGCGTTGTGCAGCGCTCTGACGGGCGTCAGGCCGCGACGCTGGTTCTTGTCATCCTTCCTGCCGCCAAGATAAAGATCTGTCGCAGGTAAGGTCACGATGCTGATGTCCGCCTCATATAGCAAATCCATTATCGGCTTGAGCTCCTCCGGGGGAAGTGCGCCCAGGCTGGTAACATGGCCGAGCGATACTCTGCCCTGGTAACCGGTATCGATGGCCTTCTGCGCGATATATGCGGCACAAGCAAAGCGCTGGTCTGTCGGTTCATCTGAAAAATCAGCATGCATGTCGACATGGGCATCGTGCTTTTGCGCCATGTCGAAGACCATATCGATATGTCGCCGGGCGTCGTCCCAGGAGAGCTCGTTATATGGGCAGCCACCCACAACGTCCGCTCCCATGCCCATGGCTGTCTCCATGAGATTGTAGGTCCCCTCCGATTTAAGGATGCCTTCCTGAGGAAAAGCAACGATCTGGAGATCGAGAAGATGTTTGTATTCCTCTCTGAGCTGGAGCAATGTTTCGACGCCAATCAATCCCTGGATCAGGTCGACATCAGGATGCGCACGGATCGCAACCGTACCATTTTGCACCGCCATATCGAGGACTCTGCGGGAGCGGTCCAGCACATCTTCGCGCTCTTGCTTACTCTTGAGGATGCCGGTCACCCGGATGGCCTCATCCAAGGTCCCTAGACTTGCCGGCAGACGGCGATGCAGCATTGCCTTGTCCAGGTGAAGGTGAGGCTCAATCAGCCCTGGGATGACCGCCCGACCGCCAGCGTCGATACTTTGTACCGCCGATGCCTCAATCCCTTTTTCAATAGCAGCGATCTTGCTGTCTTTGATGCCAATATCCATGAGTGGCTGATCATCGCACACCCGAACATTGTGAATTAGCAGGTCCATTTTCATCCCTAGTTGCTCCCGTTGGCACCGATTAAAGGTGAGTGCTCTTCCCAGGCGAAAAATCAGGCTCACCTTCCTGCTGAGGTGTTGAACTCAAGGAAGTCTCCCTTGATTCATTGGCGTCGTTCGAGAATTTATTGTTCGCTTCCAGCTACGAGTCCTTAGTCGCTGTTCGGCGATGGATGAGACAGGCTAAGCCAGCACGAATCGACAGTCAATTTCGGTTTCCTGAATCGGATGATATTCCCCCTCGCGCTCATTGGACGCCAATCCTGAAGAGCTGTCGAGACGCAGCCAAAATGTATTTCACATTGCACTCCAGACAACTTGTGGGATTGCCTACAGGTAGCATCAGCCGCCAAATACCGGCACCAGACTGACACAGAAGAAACGGAAAGAGCGGTCGGGTGAACTACTCCCTTGAAACCCGCATTTTTATTGGTGATTTGGTGAGCCGGGCAGGACTCGAACCTGCAACCCGCTGATTAAGAGTCAGCTGCTCTACCATTGAGCTACCGGCCCACGAATCTTTAATCATATCACGAGTGGATTATTTTTCGAGACATCGAGCGGCTGTACTGGGATTGCACCGGGCATTAGTGCCGCAATTTTTCCGCGATTTCGTGCGCTACGAACCGCGCCCGTTCGATATCTTCCGGTTCAAAGGAGATCGCGGAGACGCGCGGGTGTCCGCCGCCGCCGTATTGTTCCGCAAGGCTCGCCAGATTGTGGTTGGTGGAATCCGGATTCCAGGGATTTGAGCCGACGGAAACTTTGGAGCGCGTGGGTGACGCGATCACGCTGACCGAATAGCGCGCTTCCGGGTGCAGCATGTAGGGAATGAATTTGTTGTATCCGTCCAGATCCAGGTCACTCAGGTCAAAGAAAATTACGCCGTCTCGCACTTCGGTGCGCTCGCGCATCATGTCGATGGAGCGGTGATGCCGTTCGAGCAACGGTCCGAGATGCCGCGCAACGATCGGCAGCTTTATCATGTCCGCCAGCGAAAGCTCGGACATATACGGAATAATTTGCGGCACCAGCCCCTCTTCCGGCGCAGCTTCGATCACCAGAGCCAGTTGGGTTGCAGGCTCGGAAATGGCTACAGCGGATTCCGGCGTCTCATATTGCGCGCCGTCGATAATGTCACCCCAGCGGATCAGTTCGGCCAGAGGCTTCACGTCGAAGCCGAATTCAACACTGGTTACGTCCGCAATCAGCTTCGTGCAGGATTTATACTGAGGCTTGTAGAATTTGTGGCCACTGCGATCGTGCCGGAAATGTTCGGCGTCGGCGGGAGTAAGAAAAGCGCTTTGGTGATGGTCAAACCACCACGTCACGCGGGGCGAACTGGAATATTTAAAATCGACAATGACGTTTTCGTCGCCGTCAAACAGCCCCGGCTCGAAGGGCTGTTTCGCGCGGTGGGTCATCCCCCTAAAATGGAATTCGGCGTCGGATTGGACGCGCTCGCGGAAGAAGCGATAGTACACGGCCGATGATGCCGCACCATCGAAGCATCGATCGTGAAAGCACAGACGAACTTTGACTGGATTTGCCACCTACCCACCTGCCTCCATCGCATCCACGAGTACACCACACCAGCAAAGCCATAGAAGATGGAAGGTAACCGCAGGAATGTCAAGACGAAATCAGTGGGAACGAGTTTATCCAGAGCCCTTTCAGCGAAGGCCTTCAAGTGCCGCGTGGAACCCGTCTAGACGGGTGCGGGCTCTACTTGGAGCCCGCCTATTAATAAAATCCCCTACTTGCCGGCTAAACTCTGAGCGATTCCCGCAGCCACCGGCACCTGAAACTTTTCGCCCTGATAGGCCTTCACCATCAGCAGGATCCAGAGGATGAGAGCGACCAGGTTGATCAAGGAATATAACGCTGCACCGATGCCGAAAGCGCCCCATCCGCCCATCATCACCCTGGCGCCGAAAAGAATCCCGATGATGACGTTGAGGATGTGCAGCCCGCCAAACACGACGATGGACTGCGCAGGGTGAAACCGCACAAATGGTCGCTTGTCGATCAGAAAGAAGATGATCCCCGTGACCCAGCCAAGGACGTAGCACAATAATCCAGCGACGTTCTCGGCCATGCCCGATCCGGCGCTATGCGAAGTTTGCGTCACTTGTCCTCCAGTTTGCGCCTGTCCGCATTTTGGGCAGAACGCGACTCCAGTTGCTACCTCACCACCGCACTGGCTGCAAAATGCCATCGGATGCCTCCCTCTGCGTTTCGCTCAAGAAGCATAATGCCCGAAGGCTATCACCGCGGCCCTCCCCGAACAAGTAAAGTTAACTTGAGTGAAGTGAAGGGTGCGGTCAGATTGAAGATTTCCGGAAACACGGGCGGCGAAGGCACGGCTATCCCGGTGCTATACTATCGCGCAACGCGGAAGTGGCGGAATTGGCAGACGCGCCAGCCTTAGGAGCTGGTGGCCGAAAGGCCGTAGGGGTTCGAGTCCCTTCTTCCGCACCAAATATATCAATTCCCCCTTTATGTTGTGCAGGCGCATTCAAGGAGCGAGTTCGATCGCACACTGAACAGCTTCACCCTCCGAGCGCGGGTTTGATAAGAGCGTCAAGCGCGATCTTCAATCAACCTAAAAGGCACTGTGTTCTCGATGATGGGTTGTGTTGGTAATGCCGGTACAACTCGACGAAATTATACGGCTGGCTACTAGCTAGCTCAGCACATTTCGGACCCCTGGGGTCAAAAGTTGTAGCCGATGATGAGACGGAAGACCGGAGACGGACTCGCGTAGATCGAGGCTTTAATTTCCGCAAACAAACCGCTTCGATATCGTATGCCGCCGAGAATATTTAGAGTGGAGTCGGCACTGAAATCACTAAAGTCAAATCTGGTGCTTCCAGCTACTCCTTGAAATCTCTGATGAGTGAAGTTGAATCCAGGGCCGATGCCGACATACGCTGACCGACGGCCTTGCCGGGAATCAAAAGGCAGCCGGTAGATCACTTCCGGGTTCACAGCAAATAAGGCGGTGACCTCACCGTAAGCGACTTCCACATTGGGGCGGAAAAAGAAGTCGCGGCTGAAGAAAGGGCCTATCTGCGCGCTCGCTCCGATAAGGACTAGTTCGGGGTCGAGTGCCACACCCGCGCGCACGCCTAGTTGGTAGCGTCGCGCCGCACGCTCGATATCGCGCTCAACACCGCGTACTCCCTCAGGGACAACAGTAGGCTGCGACGTTCCCGAGCTCGCAGGGGGCGGCTGGAGCACAGTAATTTCGGAGGCCGAGCGGACGGCGGGATCGTCAGTGGCAGATGAAGTCACCTGCACTTGTGATCCGATCGTGGCCCCTTGCGGCCTCTGCACCCCCGAGGCGAATGTAAACAACTGGTATCGCCCGTCAGAAGTTCGTAGAGTCATCGTATTGCGTGACAACGATACGACCGTGCCCGTGACCTTCTCATCCTGTGCGTTCGCGGGTTGGATCGCGACGATTAAGCCAATAAGAAAATAAAGACAAAACATGGAACAACGAACATGCTGTCGGATACCAATCATTTCTTCCTCCCGTCGAAAATTTGAGTTATCAGAATCGATGTGGTACTGCCTTGTAGGTCATGGTGCTGGGCGATGAACATGCACACCATCCCTGCTAGCGTGTAAAAAACTTGGCGGAAAGCTGTATGTACTAAGTAAGAGGGCTGGACAGCACGGACGCAAAGAATTGTTTGGATCTTTCCGTAGGAGGCTTATAAAGCCTCTGCCTGTCGATAAATACAAAATTCTTAGTGCCGTGGGGCAGAAGGAGTCCCTTCTTGCGCAACAATCTTTGCAGCTGGCGAAACATTTTGCCGATAGCTTCGGCCTCCTTCGTGGGATTGAACGACGTCTGGAGTCTTGTTTATCGCCGAAGCACAATCAAACCAAAGTACTTTCGACCTCTCTTGGCGAAGAGAGCTAACCTCAATTCGTGCCAGTCAAGGACCAGTCGCGTCGCGAGATCCTGCAGGTTTGCTTTCTACTGTTCCTCGCCACGGTCACCTATGCAAATTCCCTTCTGAACGGATTCATCTACGAAAGTGCCAGCTCAACCGGTCGACGCAACACTATCTAATCAGTTGATCCGACAATACTTCCTTTAGCGAACCGATCTGTAAGGCTGTACTTAATTAGAACCTAAGCAGGGCAGTGTTCCTTTTGCATCAACGCCCTTGGACGAATTTAGCTTCGTAAACTCTTGCACGTGAACTTTGAGCTAGTGTTGCATCGATCCATTGAGACCGCCGGATTTATCAGGAGGTGGGAGCAATCAACAAAGAGCATCGCGGGCCTCTTCAGAAAGCCCAATTCCCTGAATGGAAAGCGCGGGCGAAGTAAAATTGCAAAGCGAATTGACTTAGCATCAAAAGGTAAAACGTAGCCTTGAAAACATACGAAGTAGCGAAGGACCTGGAAGTAACGAGTAAAGGCAGGCACAGAAAAGGAAGGAGTGGTAAATCGTAACGAATCACGCTTCGCCACACGCCTTGGTTATGCGACAGGACCAGGATTGACAGAAGTGTGATCGATAGTAAGCCTTCTCCTGTTTTCGCTAACCATATCGCCGCGGCTGTGAGCGCGCCGAAGTAAAATAGGGGCAGGAAAGCGAATTGCACCCATGAGGTTACGTATCCGTTGTGAAGGTCACTCGAAAATAGCTGCCCCACGCTAAAAGACAGCCCCTGAACGAAATTTCCTTCCGGCATCGCAAATAGTTGCTGCGCGTGTAAGAAATAGAATGGACTGCCCGCGACGACTCGGTTGAAGCCAAGCCAAAGCGCAAAAGAACCGATAACCATGAAGGCCACAACTTTGCGGTCAATCAGCCAAGAAGTGAGCGCATACCCAGTTAACCTTATCCACGGGAGCACAAAAAGCGTCAAAGATTGCGCGATCAGAGCCTTACGTCCCGCCGGCCGCTTTGATGATAGCGTCAGCCAGAGCAAGACCCACAGTAGCAGCATAAAAACAATATCGGAGTATGCAGTGAAAACAATGTAGGAAGTTGGGGCGGACAGGACAAAACCAAATAACAAGTAAGGAGAGATACGAAATTTGTCTGAGAACCAATCTGAAATCAAAGCTGCGGTAGAAAAAAAAGCGATCAGGTTGAGAACAATGGCTGTCCCCATAAACGACCCAGAAAACAGCTTTGCAAGCATTCCTACTAGAAGCGGATAGCCGGGAGGGAAAACAAGGGTTTTGGGATCGGAGGCGGGATAACCCTTGAGCCAAATCTGTTCGTACCAGTTTGCGTCCCATCTTTTCCAATCGGCCAACCAGGTATGAAAACTTGGTCCAGCGGTGACGGAAAAAATCAGGAAGACCCATGCAAGGAAAAAAAAGAAATAAATTGTATATCTCAGGAACCGGTGTTGGCCATTTTGAATTGCTAAGGCGCCGGTTCCGTTGCTGGTCAAATTGGCCGGGTGAAGTACAGAAACAGGTAGCTTGTCATCTGCATCTTTAGGCTTATCCTTCGCCAGCTGCACCAGCAGGAGTTCCTGGATCAAGAGGTTTTGACCCATGTTTCCCTCAGTGAGACCTGCATTCTTGGGGTGGGAGAATTGGACAACGCCAGGTGTCTGTTCTTTTTTGCGCACATCCGCCTTGGGTGGTCAGAAATTCGGGGTCTTACAAGTGAACCATCACGTACAGTCCAAAGGATACCATGCTATTTCGACACACCGCTGCGTCTTACACTACAAATTCTACTAGGGTAGGTGGGCCCGCGACGGGTGATCTACCTGCATCGGCGAAACGCCCAGAGGTCACCAGGCTGCGCGCCACGTGCAATGTCTCGGCGCCTGAAGGAATCCCCATCCAGTCCAGAACACCGCGGGTCGTGTACACATACGAGAGAAATGCCGCGCAGAAAACCAACAGGCAAATCGAAGAAAGAGAGATCTTTGAGCGCCAAGCCGGCCACGATTCAAGCGACGATTCGATTTTGAGGGCGCGGCTGTTCATGGATTTTCGCTGAATCTCTCTTACAGTTTAGGAAAGCGTTAACCAACCTGCAATTGCCCGCGCTAAAAGCAGCGCGTATCGGTACCCGGGGTATGCGATAGCCCTCCCTGCAGCACACCTGTTTCGGCATTCTGCTGCGTTCAAATCAAATGTAGTTTGCGTTACAGCCTGCGGCACAGGTTGAGACGCGCCGGGAGCATTGCGGTATACTTTTTGTGATCCGGCTTAGTGGAACGATAAGTAAAATTCGGAATCTCCATGAACAAATCAATTATCCGGGATCGCATCCTGCCGGGAAAAAGAGCCGTCGGAACTGCCGCTGCCGTTCTGTTGCTCTTCTTTTTGGGTGGCGCGGTTTTCAAGTGGGAACAGAACAGGACGCCCGTAAATGCATCTGTAAAGGTCTCCTATCCGCAGGAAATCAGCCGCATCACATTTGCCGCAGCAGGTGACGTCATTCCCCATCAATCCGTATATCAATCGGCTGCGGCACTAAGCCAGAGCATCGCCGAAACGCAAAAGGAAACTTCACCCGAGCCAAAAGACACTGCGGCATCCCAGACGCCTTCTGCAAGCAATCATGGCGGGTGGGATCTGCTCTTTGCCAATGTGGCTGACGTGTTCCGGCAGGCAGACTTCGGTTTCGTTAATTTGGAAACTCCTGTCGCTCCATCTCACTCACATGGATCGAAACCATTTCAATTCGATGCTCCCATCAATTTATTGCAGGCCTTGAAATTCAGCGGGGTCGAGATCGTTTCCATTGCGAACAATCATGTCTTCGATCAAGGCTATGCCGGGTTCGCCGAAACGCAGGATCATCTTCGCGAGCAAGGAATTCTATTCACTGGCGCGGGGAGCACGGCGGAAACTGCCTGGAAGCCGGTTGTCCTGGAGAAAAATGGAATCAAGGTTGGATGGCTGGGAATGACGCGATGGCTGAATGGCGGCCGCAATCCGGAAAAAGAGAGTGATCCGCATGTAGCCTTCTTCCCCTATCCCGGCGAATCGATGGGGGCTCCAGGCCTCGATGAAAGCGCTGTTCTCGATGCAATTAAGAGCGCGCGAACACAATGCGATTTGCTGGTCATTTCGATTCATTGGGGAGTGGAGTACGCAACGGCGCCAAACGCAAAGGACGTCGACATCGCTCACGACATGCTCGACGCAGGCGCCAGCGCCGTGATTGGCCATCATCCCCATGTGTTGCAACCTATCGAAACCTATGTAACGCACGACGATCGCAGCACGCTCATCGTTTATTCGCTGGGAAATTTTATTTCCAACCAGGCGCGCACGTATGTTGGCGGGCTGACGCCGGACAAGACCGGAGAACAGCGCGATTCCCTGGTCATCAAGTTTTCCGCAATCAAAAGAGATTATGGCCCGGCGGGAATTCGCGTGGAGCTGGGTGACATGGGCATCCTCCCGGCCTGGACAGAGAACAATTCCCTGCAAGTACGCGCCGGCCACGCCAAAACTCTTTTCATCGGGCCGGTTTTTCTCGACCGGGAAATTCCGCGCCTTCAGACCAGGTACGACGAACTCGATCGCATAGGCCCGCAACTATCACCTGAACAAAAACAGGAAATGATTCAGGTCGCCAACCGACTTCAAATGCTAAAACATCGCCGGGAACTTCTTTTGGCGCGCACGGGAGATGAGTACGTAGTCGCTCCTCCAAAGCTTCCGAATCCTTAATGTTTAGTAGGACAGGCACTCCTGCCTGTCCGCCGTGTGTGGCGGCAATGCCGCACTGAACAGACAAGAGCGTCTGTCCTACCAGTGCTTTGTGTTAGTTGACGCCACCACTCGATTCCCCTATACTTTGTTTTCGTTGTATCCCGCTCGCAGTTTCTTTCCCGTTTCCTTTTTCCGGACCGAGAAGCGGCAAAGAGTAGAAGTATGAATATCCGGGCGGTATTTGCACGAGTCCAACACGCACCTACGCAACCTGCGAAAATGAAGACCCGACGATGACTGAAGCGACTTGCCGGCGCGAGCTGGAACTGGAAATCCCCGCGGAAGATGTACAGAAGGCAGTGGCACGAGTGGCGAAGGAATTCGCGAAGGTAGCGCGCGTGCCAGGATTCCGCCCCGGGAAAGCGCCCGTGACCTTAATCAGGCGGCGATTTGCCGACGACATCAAATCCGAAGTGCTGCAATCGCTGGTGCCCAATCAGATTGAACGCGCCGTTAGCGAAAACAAGATGGTGCCAATCACGCAGCCGCAAATCGACAAAGTGGATTTTGCCGAGGCCGGGCCGGTGAAGTTTCGCGCGACCTTCGAGGTGTTGCCGGAATTCGAGCTGGGACAATATAAGGACCTGGAAGTAGAAATCGATGACGTCAAGCTCGAAGACGCCCACGTGGACAAGGCCCTCGAAGAATTGCGCGACCGCGCCGCAAACTTCGTCCCCATCGAAGGACGTCCCATCGCCGACGGCGATTACGCGCAACTCAAGCTGAAAGGCGTTCCGGCGGGTGGCGGCGAAATGATTGAAGCCGACAGCGTGCTTTGCCACGTAGGCGGCGAAGAAACCATGGATGCCTTCAACACAAATTTGCGAGGCGCGAACGCCGGCGAGCACAAGGATTTTGACGTCACATATCCGGCGGACTATCCGGATGCCAAGCTGCAAGGAAAAACGTATTCCTATTCAGTGGAAATTCTGGGCATCAAGGAAAAAAAGCGGCCGGAACTGAATGACGAGTTTGCGAAAGATGTCAGCGAAGCGCAGACGGTCGACGAATTACGCCAGAAGATTCGTGAAAATCTCGAAGCGGCCCGTAGCCAGCAGCAGAATGAACAGACGCGGGAAAAGCTGCTCGCAAAAATAGTAGGCGCGCACGATTTCCCCGTGCCGCAAGCGCTTGTCGAGCACCAGATGGATTCGCGGCTGGAGCGCACGGTGCGCTCGCTTGCCGCGCAAGGAGTCGACCCGCGCGCCGTCAACGTGGACTGGGTGTCTCTCCGAAATCGCCAGAAGGATCGCGCTGTGGAGGACGTGAAGGCCGAACTGCTTTTGGACCGCATTGCCACCGCGGAAAACATTGACGTGACCGACGAAGACGTCGAAAAACAAATTGAAGCGATGGCCCAGCGCAGTGGCGAATCGGCAACAGCAGTTCGCGCGAACTTGACAAGGCAGGGAGCGCTCGATAGGATGAAATCTAAGCTCCGGAGTGAAAAAACTCTGGACTGGCTCTGCAAAAATTCCCGGACCCGGACAAAAACTGAGGAAAAATGATGCAGTTCCCGCCGGTGTTCCCTGCGTACCCTAAAAAACATCCATGACCTATCCTGAAAATCCGGCTCCATACGCAACAACGCTGGTGCCAATGGTGGTCGAACAGACCAACCGCGGCGAGCGGGCATACGATATTTATTCCCGCCTCTTGAAGGACAATATTATTTTCATCGGGACGCCGATCGATGACCACGTCGCGAACCTGGTCACCGCCCAGCTGCTTTTCCTGGAGGCGGAAGATCCGGAGAAGGATATTTCGCTGTACATCAATTCGCCGGGCGGCTCGATCACGGCGGGTATGGCAATTTATGACACCATGCAGTTCGTCCGGCCAGCCGTCGTCACCATCTGCGTCGGCCAGGCCGCTTCGATCGCGGCGTTATTACTGACGGCGGGAGCGGCGAAAAAGCGTTTCTCCCTGCCCAATTCGCGCATCTTAATTCATCAGCCGTGGATGTCTGGTTTGTCCGGCCAGGCCACCGATATTGATATCCACGCCAAGGAAATTCTGCGCATGCGGACCGTTATCAATGGACTTCTGGCTCAGCATAGCGGCCAGTCGGTCGACAAAGTTGAAAAAGACGTGGAGCGGGATTTTATTATGTCGGCGGCGCAGTCCAAAGAATATGGCCTGATTGACGAGATCATCACCAAGCACCGCTAGCGCGTTCCTAACAGTTAGCACTAAGAAGACGCGGCGGTGTATACGGATTACGAAAAGGGGCCTACAATAATCCGCGCGGCAGAAATCCTGTCCTTGAACCGCCGGAGGGCATCACACCGTTGAGAAAACTCAGTACTGACGAACCATTGCGCTGTTCCTTCTGCCATAAGACGCAGGAACAGGTCGAGAAACTGATCAGCTCGCCCTCTGATTACCCACGCGCCTATATCTGCAACGAGTGTGTGAATGTCTGCGAGCAAATCCTCGAAGAGGAAAAGCGCGAGCAATCGAATCCAGTCAATAAGAGGCTCCCGCGTCCTCCGGAGATCAAGGCGTTTCTGGACGGTTACGTCATCGGCCAGGATAAAACCAAGAAAAAGCTCGCCGTCGCGGTCTATAACCATTACAAGAGAATCTTCCTGAATCGGCAGCCGGGCGACGTGGAATTGACGAAGTCAAACATTCTATTGATTGGACCGACCGGAACCGGCAAGACCTTGCTCGCGCAAACACTTTCCCGAATGCTCGAAGTTCCTTTCGCCATCGTGGACGCCACGACGCTTACCGAAGCAGGGTACGTAGGCGAGGATGTCGAGAACATCATCCTGAAACTGTTGCAAGCCGCTGACGGAGACGTCACCAAAGCGCAGCAAGGCATTATCTACATCGACGAGATTGACAAGATTTCAAAGAAGGATGAGAACCCTTCCATCACCAGGGATGTTTCCGGTGAAGGCGTACAGCAGGCGCTTCTGAAAATCCTTGAAGGCACGGTCGCCAATGTGCCACCTCAGGGTGGACGCAAGCACCCGCACCAGGAATTTACTCCCGTGGATACGACGAATATCCTGTTCATTTGTGGAGGCGCGTTCGTCGGCCTGGAGAAAACCATCGAACGGCGCATTGGGCAGAAATCGCTTGGGTTCCACACGGATGCGCAACCTTCCACCGCGCAACGCCGCAATATCGAGATGCTGGAACAAGTACAGCCCACCGATCTGATTCGCTACGGCCTGATCCCGGAATTTGTCGGGCGCCTGCCGGTGGTCGGAGTGCTGGGCGATCTGGACAAGAGCGCACTGATGCAAATCTTGACGGAACCCAAGAACGCTCTCATCCGTCAATATCAACGACTCTTCGAGTTTGAGAATGTGCGCTTGCGGTTCGCCGAGGATGCGCTGGAAACTGTCGCGGACCTGGCCCTGCAGCGCAAGGTGGGGGCGCGCGGACTGCGCATGATCCTCGAAGATTTAATGCTAGAATTGATGTACCACCTCCCGGCACAGCGCAAACTCCGCGAATTCATGGTGACAGCAGAGATGGTTCGTAGCCGCGAGATCAATTGGACGCTACTCGAAAAAGCAGGCTAAGCGGGAAGGCTCTAGCTGAGCCCACCAAAAATTGACCAAGGAGCCGCAGCAGTTCACGGGACCCATGTTTAACCGAGAAAAAAGTGAGCTGAAACGCGTGCCGATGATGCCGGTGCGCGATCTTGTAATTTTCCCGCAAATGATGAACCCCTTCATCGTTGGCCGCGAAAGTTCGCTGCGGGCCCTCGAAGAAGCTCTGGCCGGCGACAAGAAAATCTTCCTGGCCACCCAACACGATGCTTCCGTGGATGACCCCAAACCGGACGAAATCTATACGGTCGGCACTTTGGCCAACATCGTACAAAGCGTGCGTCTGCCTGACGGCAATTTGCGCGTGCTTGTTGAAGGTGTCGAGCGCGCCAAGGTCGTGCAAGTCACAACCGACGAAGGATTCTTCCGCGCCACATTGAAGGTCATTGCCAATAAAGTTGAGCCGTCGCCCCAGG
>JAOAPW010000129.1 GCA_025463105.1 Candidatus Acidiferrum typicum
ACGCGTCGGCGCCGAGCTTGACCTTGCTGTGCAAAAGACTGCGCACGCCGCGATCATTCATCACCAGGAAAACATAGTCTGTGGCTTCGCCTCCAATTTGAAATCCGACGCTGCCGCCCTCAAGCGCGTACATGGCTGGCGCGCCCCACGTGCCTGAAAAATCCTTGCCCGTGCGGCAGGTCATGGTGCCGCGTCCATAGCTGCCGCCTACGACAAAAGCGGCTTTCAAAACTGACGGCATCACGATAACGCAACGAGCTTTCGCCAGTAGGTCGCGTGGTATGCCGTCACGCATATCGAGAATCTCCTGCATCGTTGTAGTGGCATCCTGAAGACGATTCGCTGTCTTCAAGTCCTCACGCGACCTTGCGAACGAAGACGGTGCGAACGCGAATATCCCTGCTAGAACCAGGATCCATTTTTTGTGGCTTTTTCTTTTAAACTTTTGGCGGTTCATGCTACCCCCTTTCGGCACGTATCGATCCTCATGGCCGGGCCGGCTCCGGAGATCGATTGCCTCCGAAACTTGTGGTCATTTTAAAATTCAGGTCAGCGCCTGTTTAGACGCCGCCCATACGGGTCCGCGAAAAATGCGTGACCAGGGTGACCAGAAACATGATCAGAAAAATAAAGAATAGAATCTTGGCAATTCCTGCTGCCGCAATCGCGACTCCGCCGAATCCTAAAAAGCCGGCGATTAAGGCAACGATCAGAAATACCAGCGCGTAATAAAGCATGTCTTCTCCTTTTCGTTGAGCGGGTTTAAATTCTTGAAAGGTATTTGCTTCCCGTAGACGGTAGCTGTGTTCATTTTTGTATTCCTCGTTCCGCCATTCCAACCACCCGATTAGTAAATGTGCAATACCTATGCCAACCGGGAGTCTCTTAAATCGTTTAACGACAGAGCTTGGGCGAAAAGTATGTAGATTTGGCGCGTACTAGGACCAGGTATTATCGTCGCATCCGGCTTCTAATTTTTCTAAGGGATTGACCTGACCACCGTCGAACCGATAATGACAGCAATTCTGGCTGGAAGAAAATAGTGGTTCTCACACGCCGTCCTAGTTACGTGTATCTGAGAAGTGTATAATGGTGACGTGAAATTAGACGGATCGACGCAAGCCTCGTTTTGGAGATCCCGCATCCGTCTCGTGACCTTGCTCACCATCGTCGTACCCGAATGAAGACAACACGTCCGACAGAATCCCGTGAACGCGTATTCCTGGTTGGGGTGGGCCAGAAGCGGCCCTCGCACGTGACGGGTGTGGAAGCTGGAGAGGCGGAGCGGGCGTCGCTGGCCGAACTTGCGGAACTGGCGCGCAGCGCGGGCGCGCACGTTGCCGGAAGCATCTTTCAGATGCGCGACAAGGTTGATCCCGCCACTGTTATTGGGCGAGGCAAGATCGAGGAAGTGAAAATCGAGGCGCAGCTTCACAAAGCGCCGCTGATTATTTTCGATCGTAACCTTACTCCAACGCAATTGCGCAATCTTGAGAGCGGCACGGATTGCCGCGTGATCGATCGCACGCAGCTTATCCTGGACATTTTTGCGCGGCATGCGCGCAGCCGCGAAGGGCAACTGCAAGTCGAACTTGCCCAGCTGAACTACATGCTGCCGCGTCTTGCGGGAAGCGCCAAGGAACTTTCCCGGCAGGCCGGAGGCATCGGCACACGCGGTCCTGGCGAGCAGAAAATCGAAACCGACCGGCGCCGCATTCGCGACCGCGTGAGTAAAGTAACCAAGGCGATCGAATCGATTCGCAAGCAGCGATCGCTAAGGCGGCAAACGCGACAGGCGGTGCCGCTGGGCGCGGTGGCGCTCGTGGGTTATACCAATGCCGGGAAATCCACCCTGTTCAATGCCTTGAGCCGCGCCGGGGTGCTCGTGTCCTCGAAGATGTTCGCTACGCTCGATCCAACCGTGCGCGCGGTTCGTCTGCCATCAAACCGGCGCGTGTTGCTTTCCGACACGGTAGGATTCATTCGCGATCTTCCGCCAGGGCTCATTGCCGCATTTCGCGCCACACTTGAGGAAGTAACCGAGTCGGCGCTGATTCTCTTGGTCACGGACATTTCCAATCCGCACCATGCCGAACAGGATGCCGAGGTTGAAAAAATTCTGAAAGGGTTGGGAGTAGGTGACCGCCCGCGGCTTCATGTGCTCAACAAAATCGATCAGCTGACGCCGGAACAAGCCGCCTGTTTAACCGGAAATCATAATTCGGTGCTCGTATCGGCGATGACAGGCGAGGGTCTTGAAGAACTTCTCGGTCGCATCGACGCAGCCATGCCCGTTGATCCGATTTTGCACCTGCGATTTGAACTACCACTAAAGGACGGCCGCGCAATCGCATTGGTTCATGCCCTCGGCCGGGTACTTCACTCTGATGTTCGTGACAGTGTAATGGTCATGGAAGCAGAGTTGCCCACATCGGTGGCACGCCGGCTGAGTATTAGCCCGGAGCCTGTGTTGGCATGATTTCGAGTCGAACGCAGGGCCTGAATAATCACGAATCGTGACAGCAATTCCGGCTAAACTTACGCTTCGCAAACCCTGCTAAAAGCCGCATATTTGGCCTCTTCTTGACGACTAGACTTGGCGGCCTGGGCTAGCTGGTCGTCTGTGGAAATTCCTGTGTAAATCCGGCCGTGGTGGAATGGCTTTGATTTGCTGAATAGATAACGTTTCCGCTAAGTGGGCCGCTTGTTACGCACGTAAGTCATGCAATTGCAATGAGATACACGTTTTCTTGCTTCACCCTGCAGCAGTCACCCTGCGATAGATATCACCAGTCGTAAGGCCCTGATTTGCACAGGCTTGCATCATTAGTGTGCACTATCAGTTACAAAATTGACCCGATAAATGGCCCCAATTGGGCCATTTGATCCGCCCGCCAGTCCTTCAAATGTTCTCGTGACGCGAGCTCAACTTTTATGGTTCGTAAACGAGTACTTCCGCTTCATGACTTTCTGCTTTAGGAACGGAAATATACAGGCGATTGAATTGCGGTACCCATATGGATGGCTGGGTATCGGGTTCGCTTGCGACCTTCACCATGGGCGCATATTCGTCCGCCCCGTTCTGTTGGTAAACTGCAATGAAGCCGTCTCCCGTAACGTAAATGCGTTTGCGCGTGGAGTCATACCAGAGGCCGTCGATGCCGGGAATGCTTTCGAGCTGCGTAATTTGCTTGCCTGACTCGGTGTCGAAGACAATCAGCATCGGCGGTTTGCGGCTGCCTACAAACAGTCGGTGACGGCTTTCGTCCAAGGCCAGTGGACCAAAGTTTTCAGCGCCCGCAACAGGCCAGGTCGCAATCTGTTCTCGCTTCTTGCTGTCAACCACGCCGAGTTTCGTCGCGCTGTTCAAGTTCATGAAAATTCGCGATCCCGGCTTCTCGAATGTAATTCCACCGGGTCGCGAGTCGGTTTTAATATCGCCGATATGTTGATTC
>JAOAPW010000170.1 GCA_025463105.1 Candidatus Acidiferrum typicum
AAGCGGCGCTTGATGAATTGAAGGAAGACGCGGTTCTGCCGCACCCGGTTCGCCTGCGCGACATGATCTTGCGCACGCCACTCAACGCAGTCGATGCACTCGAAATGAACCGCGAGTTTCAGAACTACCTGGTGCACTATGGCGAGACGCAAAAAGTTGCGCTCGAAATTCTGGAAAAAATTGCCGCCAGCGTTCCGGAAAACTCGTAAGGCTGCGCGGGGCATCCGCTTCGCGCTACGCGAGCGAGTGGATTGGCCGCCGCAGAAGCCGGCAGCGCCTCGGAACAGCATTAAATTTAAATAGCAATGGAGGAGACGAGGCCTGCATACCCGGCAATTGGGCCGGGTCAGAATCATGCCACGAGAAACTATCCTGATCGATGCCGATGATACGCTCTGGGAGAATAATGTCTTCTTCGAGCAAACCATCGAAGAATTCCTGACGCTGCTGGAGCCCTTCGGCTATGCGCGGGATTATGCGCGCCACATATTAAACGAAACCGAGCGCCGCAATATTCGCCAGCACGGTTACGGCGTGCGCAGCTTCGGCCGTTCGCTGGAAGATACGTACATGAAACTTGCCGGACATCGCGCCGAACGCGCGACGGTCGAGGGAATTCATTTCCGGGTTGGCGAGCTTGAACGCACGCCGCCCAGCATCCTGGATGGCGTGGTCGAAACACTGGATTATCTCGCCGAAAGACATCGCCTGATTTTATTCACGAAGGGCGAGGCGGCGGAACAAGCGGCCAAGGTGGAGCGCTCCGGCCTGCAGATTCACTTCGATGCGATTGAAATCGTGCCGGAAAAAAATGCGGAAATATACCGCACACTTGTAAACCGGCACCACGTCGTGAAATCGCGAGGATGGATGGTTGGCAACAGCCCGCGCAGTGACATCAACCCGGCACTCGAGGCCGGCTTGAATGCGGTGTTCATCCCTCATCCAGCCACCTGGGCGCTGGAACACGAAGAGGTGCGCAGCGGCGCCGGCCGGCTGCTCATCCTCCAGAGTTTTCGCAACCTGCGCGATCATTTCTGATTGCGTACAAGTGTTCCTAACTTAGCCGGGCTCTACGCTTCACTTGAAGCCCTTCGCTTGAAGGACTCACGGTGAACGTTCAGAGTACTAGAGCCCGCACCTTCTTCCGGCGGGCTCAAAGTAGAGCCCGCACCGGGGGAGAATCATGCCGGATTGGCGGAAGGAATGGTTTGAAATTGAGGACGCTACGTACCTCGATGCGGCGGCACAGGGACCGCTTCCGCGGGTTGCCGTTCAAGCGGTGGCGCAGGCGCTGGAATGGAAGAAATTTCCGCACACCATTCCTGAGGGCGTTTATTTCGAACTGCCAAATCGCGTCCGAGCCTCACTCGCAACGCTGATTGGCGGCGCCGCCGAGGAGATCGCCATAACGACCGGCACATTCTCGGGACTCGCCGCGGTGGCTGCGGGGCTCGACTGGAAACCCGGCGATGAAGTCCTGATCGCGCGTGGTGAATTTCCGGCGCATTTTTCAGCGTGGCTTCCGATGCAGGCGAGGAACGGGTTGAAAGTAATTGTGGTTGAGCCGCGCCGGCGCTTCCTCACTGCCGATGATTTTATTGACCACATTGGCCCCCGCACACGCCTGGTTTCCACGAGCCTGGTGCGCTTCGATGATGGCGCGCTTCTCGATTCGGCGAGGATCGCTCGCGCTTGCCACGATGCCGGCGCGCTTCTGCTGCTCGACGCGGCCCAATGTGCGGGTGCAATGCCGATCGATGTTCGCGCGCTTGGCGCTGATTTCCTCACCGCCTCAGGCTACAAGTGGCTGCTTTCGCCCTATGGCACCGGATTTTTCTGGGCGCGAGAGGAATTGATCGAACAGATGCGCCCCGGTCCTTTTTACTGGATGGCACTCGAAGACGCCGAAAAATTCCACACTCTCTCCACGGGCGCTTATAAAATGGCAAAGGGGGCGCGACGCTGGGATTCGGCCGAGACTGCAAGCTTCACGAACCTTGCTGCCATGGATGCCTCGCTTGCATTGCTATTGCGCATTGGTGTTCAGGCGGTATGGGAACACTCCCGGCGTCTGACCGCGATGATGATCGACCGCTTGCCGCGCGACCGTTTTGTGCTGGCAAGCCCTGCCTCCGCGGACGATCGCGGCACCTACGCCAGCGTGGCTGCGCGCAAACAGGAAAATACTGCGCAACTGTTTGAAAAACTGCGTGCCGCCCGAATTTTCGTCAGCTTGCGGGAAGGTACGCTGCGGATTTCTCCCCATCTCTACAATTCCGAACGCGATATCGATCGCTTGTTGGCCGTCCTCGATGATTAACGGTGATGTCGCCCCCCGGGAACGCCAATCGGGAGATTGGCGTTCCCGGGTTTCCGCCGATACATTTCGCGCAAAGTATGCGTGAGAAATTCGAGATGATGATTTTATTGTGCGTTTCTCGACGGTGAACGATCGCTTCCAATGAGCCGCGCCGTTACCGCGTGCCGGTACTTAAACAGTTCTTCAATCTTCCGCCGAACGAAGCCTCCCGCTATCCATCTCCCGAGGAAACCGAACGG
>JAOAPW010000189.1 GCA_025463105.1 Candidatus Acidiferrum typicum
CGCACAAACATCGTAGCAGCATGACCACCAAACCGCGCGCTTGCGCACCCATATTTGTCGCGCTGGGCGATGAGACGCGGCTTTCGCTGGTTGCCAAGCTCAGTGGCGGACAGCCCTGTTCGATCTCTCAGTTAACGCAGGGTTCCAGGCTGAGCCGGCAGGCGATCACCAAGCATCTTCGGGTGCTCGAGAGCGTAGGATTCGTGCACAGCGTCCGTGCGGGCCGCGAGAACCTGTTCGAATTCGATCCGCAGCCGATTGAAGGAATTAAGGAATATCTCGATTTCGTCTCAGGCCAGTGGGATCAGGCACTGTCCAGGTTAAAGTCGTTCGTCGAAGATTGAGTGCCTGCAGCGAGATAAAAGTTTCGCGGACAGACCCGTAAATTTCAACGAGAGAGGGCGTGCCGGAATGCAGGAAGCTTTCCGGCCGTCGAAACTCGTACTTCTGAACTATCCCTACTCGAGTTTTTTGCGCGCGAAGACGAAAAGCGACGACGCCAGCAACAGAAACATCACGACGCCCACCCAGCCGTTTGTCGCAAGGCTGCCAAGCAATCGCGTGCCGACGTTGAACGTATCCGGCTTCATCCACCCCGCGTCTTCCAGCACTTTGATGACGATCGACAGCAGGCCGATTACGCCGCCGGCAGCGATCAATCCGCTCGAATAGAGAGAGCCCGGGCTGACTTCACTTTCAGCATCGCTCTTTTTCTTTGCGCCGCGCTCGACGAGCCAGCGTAACAAGCCGCCCGCAAACATGGCCATCGTCGTAGCAATGGAAATATACGAACCCACGGCGAAGGAAAGCGAACGCACACCCAGGCACTCGATTCCAATCACCAGGAAAACACCCAGAAGCACCAGTCGCCAGGGTAACCGCTGCGTGAGTATGCCGTTGATGACGGTGGCCATCAGGCGCGCCTGCGGCGCGGGCGCCCTCTCACCACCGATACCCTGTATCCACTGGATTTCGATGCGCTGCGTCTCGGGATCGTAGAGGTACTTCCCGTCAGGCACTTCGCTTGAACCCAGCGAGTTGACCAGCACGTAGGTTTTCCCGGCGTGCACGTAATTCTGCGTTTCCACTCGCACACCTTCCGGAAGTTGCGCGATCTGGATGGGAATTACGACGGGCGTATACCTTTCGAGTCCCTTGTTCATTAAAAGCAGCGTGCCGCCGATAGCGAATGACGATGCGAGAACGCCGATGATCAGTGCCACCTGCTGCCGTGCGGGCGTCGCCCCGACAAGGTAGCCAGTCTTCAGGTCCTGCGAGGTCGCTCCGGCATTTGCCGCGGCGATAGCCACGACTCCGCCAATCGTAATCGCCAGCGCGCCATACGCGGTGCCGGTCCAACCGGTCACGAGAAACATCGCGCAAGTGGCCATCAGGGTTGCGATCGTCATGCCACTCACCGGGTTCGATGACGTGCCGATCAATCCGCAGATGCGGCATGACACGGTCACGAACAAGAATCCGAAAACAAGCACGAGCAGCGCAGCCACAAGATTCGCGAACAAACCAGTTTGCGCTCCGGGTATGGGCTTGAACGTCAGAAGCGCCCACATCATCGCCAGGATTACGACAGAACCGACCAGAACGAACTTCATCGGGAGATCACGATCGAGCCGGCTGGTTGCAGTCGCCACTCCATTGCGCTCTGCCCGCACGTCTTTGAGTCCGGAGGTCAGGGCAGCGGTAATTGTCGGAATCGTTCGAATGAGCGTAATCAGCCCGGAGGCCGCCACCGCGCCGGCGCCCATGGGACGAATATACGTAATCCACAGTTGATCCGGGCTCATCTGAGGAATGGGAATCGTCGAAGGGTAAAGCGGCACCGTCGAGTACTGCCCGAAGAATCGGATCGCCGGCATCAGTACAAGCCAGGAAAAAACGCCGCCGGCAAAAAGTGTCCCCGCGATCCTGGGACCGATGATGTAGCCCACGCCGAGATATTCGGACGTGATCGCAGTGCGGATAGACGAGCCCGGGAACCACTTCGGCTGGTATTCAGGCTGGTCGGTCCACAATTTCATGGCCGTCATCATCCAGGTATAAACGCCGCCGATACCCAGGCCCCAGAAAACTCGGCTGGCAAATGAGCCACCGCGATCCCCTGCCACGAGAACGTCAGCGCAGGCCGTGCCTTCGGGAAAGAGCAGGTTGCCGTGTTCTTTGACGATCAGCTGCCGCCGCAACGGCATCATAAACAGAACCCCGAGCCATCCGCCGATCAGCGCGAGAAAAAAAACGCGCCAGTATTCCGCGTTGAGCGAAAAACCAAGAAAAATCAGCGCGGGTAGCGTGAAGATTACGCCAGCGGCGACCGACTCTCCCGCCGAGCCGGTGGTTTGTACGATGTTGTTTTCGAGAATTGTAGATTTCCCAAACGCGCGAAGGATGGAGATCGACAGCACGGAGATGGGAATCGATGCGGAAACCGTGAGCCCGGCGCGCAGACCGACGTACACAGACACGGCGCCGAACAAGACGCCAAAAATCGCGCCTAGAATGACGGCACGCAGGCTGAACTCCGTCAGATTGGCTGACGCGTCCACATAGGGACGGAATTCCGAAGGCGGCGCCGTCGAACTCCACTGTTTATTGGCCAAGAAAGACCTCCGCAAACCTAACGCTTCCGCGTTCGCCCGGCATTATGGCCTAAAAACTTCAGTTAAGTTGAGGATTTTGCGTTCAATTCCCAGATTCACAATGTATTTTGTCGCTGTGATGTTTCCTGTTTCCGAGCCTTCGCCGTTCGTGGGCAGACAAATAAAATTCTGGACGCGCCAGGAAGTATGCGCAGTGCGGAGCGCAGATTTCCTGGAGCCAAGCGCTTGGCAGCCTGCGCGATCTCCGGGATATTTCTTCCATTCAGATCGAGCTTATACAGATCCGCGCGATGCCCGAACGAATAGTTCTGATAGGCCGGCTTTCCGTCCGCAGCGATTTCAATCAGCCGCTCCCAGAAACTTTTCCCGCGAAATAGGCGGCGTTTCGCACCAGCGGAGCGATCCAATTCCAACAGATGTCTGGAATGCGCGCCGCCGGATTCAAATATGGCCATGGTGCAATTGCCGGCGTCGAATGGGCGGGAAGGATCGGCGTCGGGGAATCGCGTCAGCTCAGCGGATAATTCCGCTCCGTCCGCATCAAATCCGGCCCACGAGTAGCGAAAGAAATGATAGACAACTGTCCCCGAATGCAGAATCTGACGGATGCGCGCTGCATCTTTCCCTGTAACGCTTAAAATCATGTCGAGAAGTTCGTCCAGGCGAAACGTCTGCCGCACAATCGGCCGCACGGTTACGTATCCGGCTTCTTCTTCGGTGTAACGAACAGGAATTGTCTCGGGCAGCGGCATCAGGCGAGGATACGCGGTGAGATACTCAAAAGTCGATATGAGAACGAAGGGTGCGGGCTCTATCGGGCGCGGGCTTTACTTGAAGCCCGCCAGAGAAAGGGGGAAACCGAGACCGTGTACGGCAATCTGACGCGGGAGCTACCTTTCAACTTTCAACTCTTAACTTTCGACGATCAACTCCCGACTCCCGTCTAAACCAACTTGGAAAGGCGCTCTTTCACACGCTCGGACAGTACTTTCCCGTCCACAGCTTTTCCCTCAAGACGCGCTTTGGCCGCCTTGATCACCGCGCCCATTGCTTTTGGAGAATTCGCTCCGGTTTCGGTAATCGCAGCTTCGATGGCCGAGTTCATATCGGAATCGGACGGCGCCGCCGGCAAATAGTTTTCGAGAATCGCGATTTCTTTTGTTTCTTTGTCGGCCAGGTCCTGGCGGCCACCTTTCGCAAACTGCTCCACCGATTCACGCCGCTGCTTCACCAGTGTTTGCAGCACCTGGAGCGATTCTGCATCTTCGAGCGCGCGAACCTTTTCGATTTCCTTGTACTTGAGCGCTGATTTCACCATTCGCAGCACGCTCAGGCGCAGTTCGTCCTTGGACATCATCGCCTGCGTCAGGTCTTTCTGAATACGTTCGATCAATGCCATCTCGTCTTACACGAACGAAAGTTCGTGTCCTCTCTGATTGCTTAAACCGCTAGCTGAATTAAAAAATATCTCTTTCGTGTAGGTCACTATAACACAGCGAGTCACAGAGCGACCTGTTGCCGGGGGCTCAAGAGTTTGCATGACAGCGCTTTGTAGCGTCGGCCTGGAGGGCGACACTCTGAATTCAAGGTCAATTTTGTTTATGAACGAAACAAAAAGCTGCCCGCCCAAAAAGCGGGCGGCCGCTACAAGGGCAACCCCACGATTTTGTAGAGGACTCTCCGTCCCGTGATCTTCGGGACGAAGAGGGCATGTTTTGATTCAAGCTATCAAGCACCCGTTATCAACTTCTGTTTATAAGCGCCCTCAATTGGTGTAAGCTTTTTGGCCCCTGACTGAAATGACTATGAATCGTGTCACTGCAATCTTGCCCGCGGCCGGACTCGGCACCCGAATGGGCGCGGAGACGCCGAAACAATTTCTTGAATTGGACGGCGTGCCTGTCCTGATTTTCACTCTGCATCGCCTCGCAGCTTGTGCAGCAATCACCGAATTCGTTATCTCCACGCGCGGGGACGAAGTGGATTCCATTGCCGCACGCGTGGCCAAGGAAAATCTCGCACGTCCGGTTCGTGTTGTCCGCGGCGGCGATACGCGGCAGGATTCAGTTGCCAACGCCCTCGCAGAGGTTTCATCTGACGCCGACCTGATCCTGGTGCACGATGCTGTGCGTCCGCTTGTAACGCGCGACCAGATCGACCGTGTGATCGCGGAAGCTCTTTCCTGCGATGCCGCTATCCTGGGCGTGCCGGCAATGGATACCGTGAAGGAAGTGAAGCGAGCGAGTTTGCCCGGCGATGTCGCGCTCATCACGGCCACGATTCCGCGGGAGCGCGTCGTGCTCGCACAGACTCCACAGGTCTTTCGCGCTTCCCTGCTGCTCGAAGCATTTGCCAGGGCGCGACAGGATGGAGTTTCAGCTTCCGACGAAGCCGGCCTGATTGAGCGCATGGGCCGCGATGTTCACGTGGTGGCCGGGTCGGAACGCAATTTGAAGATTACCCGCCCCGGTGACATGCAACTCGCCGAATTTTACCTTCGTGAAGAGCGCGCAGCACGATGACGCGCGCGGGAATCGGCTACGATCTTCACCGCCTCGCGGAAGGCCGCAAACTCATCCTCGGCGGAATCGAAGTTCCGTTTCACAAAGGGCCCGTGGGGCATTCCGACGGTGACGCGCTGGCCCACGCAATTTGCGACGCGCTGCTTGGCGCCGCAGGGCTCGGCGACATCGGCACACATTTCCCGGACACCGATCCGAAATGGAAGGACGTCTCGAGCCTGCGATTTTTGGAACGTGTTCGCGAACTTCTCGCTGAAAAACGGCTCCACATTTCGCACATGGATGCCGTGGTTATCACCGAAAAACCGAAGCTGGGACCGCATTTTCCGGCCATGCGGGAAGCGCTGGCCGCGTCACTGGGAATCTCTGCTTCCGCTATTAATCTGAAAGCGAAAACAAACGAAGGCGTGGACGCAATTGGCCATGGGGAAGCGATTGCCGCGCAGGCGATCGTCATACTCGAAGGCTGAGCCTGCGGTACACTGCTCCTCACATGTTTCCGAAGCCCTCACGTAAAATTCCCGCCGCTGTGAATCCGTTCACGGCTGAAGATGTGGCTGCGATACTTCGAGAGCGGGCTTGGCTGCGCCACGAGAGCGAAGTCGTCGCCTCCGGAGGCGGGATCGATTGGATTGAACAGGAGATTTCCAAGTGAATCGTCTCACCGGCATCCATGCCGTACGCGAAGCCCTCGAAGCCAATCAACCGCTCGACACCCTGATCGTCGCGAAAGGCAGCCACGGCAATCGTATCGAAGACCTGGTGCGTCTCGCACGGCAGCACGGCATTCCAGTGCGGTTTGAAGAACGCATACAACTCGATCGCACCGCCGGCACGAGGGAGCACCAGGGCGTC
>JAOAPW010000194.1 GCA_025463105.1 Candidatus Acidiferrum typicum
ACATTGGCGCTCACGCAGAACTGGACCAAGACCTTCATCCATGACTCGCGACTCTTGTTTTCACGAAGCCGTTCCGAGACGCTCAATCAATTTGCCTTCAATACGAACATCGCCGGGGACCTCGGTATCAACTCGGCGAACGGAGGAGTTTCGACCAATCCAATTGATTTCGGCGTGCCGCAGCTCAACTTCCTGAATTTCTCCGGGGCCGGCGATCCCGTGCCCTCTTTGACGCGCAACCAGACCTACCGTTACGTGGACACATTCAGCATTCTGAAATCAAAGCACACCATCAAGACTGGCTTTGAAATCCGCAAGATCGATACCAACGCTCGTACGGATCCCACGCCGCGCGGTGCGTTTACGTTCGATGGATCGCAAACCGCTCTTCTCGATTCCAACGGAAAGCCTCTCTCGGGCACGGGATCCGATTTCGCCGATTTTCTTCTAGGTTTGCCGCAGGCTACCAGCGAGCGGTTCGGCGCGTCGAGCACGTATTTCCGCAGCTGGGGCTACGTGGCTTATGCGCAGGATGACTGGCACATGATCCCGCAATTCACGCTGCAATATGGAATTCGTTATGAAGCCACGACGCCGCCTGTCGAGATTAACAACCGAATCGCGAACCTCGATGTAAGCCCCGATTTCACGGCGGCGCAAGTCGTTACGCCCGGCCAGAGCGGGCCGTACAGCGGCGGTATTCCTCCGTCATTGATTCGCGGGGATTACAATAACGTGTCGCCGCGCATTGGCATCGCCTGGCAGCCACCGGGAAAATGGTTTACCGGCCGGAACCAGACGACCGTGCGCGCGGGATACGGAATTTTTTACAACGGCTCGATCTACAGCCAACTGGACTCCGCGATGGCCAGCCAGCCGCCATTCGCCGAAGCGCAATCGCGACAGACGAGTTCCGCGACGCCGCTTACACTCAGCAATGCTTTTCCTCCGGCCAATTCGTCGCAAATTTCAAATACCGTGGCGGTGAATCCGAACTATCGTGTGGGGTACGCGCAAATCTGGAATTTTTCAATCGAGCGCCAGCTTCCGGGCAACACCAGCCTGGAGCTGACATATACCGGCACAAAGGGCACGAACCTGGACATGCTCTTCGGATTCAGCCGATTCACAGGCACGGTGCAGAACGCGCTTGGATTTACGTACGACACTTCCGGCGCGTCATCGAGCTATAACGGCCTGCAGGTGCGGGTGCAACGGCGCTTTACGAAGGGACTGATGATCAACGGCACGTACACGTACTCGAAATCGCTCGATGACGCCAGCTCGATCGGAGGCGGCGGGCAGGTGGTCGTGCAGGATATTAATAATCTGAGCGCCGAGCGCGGACTATCCTCGTTCGATATGCGCCATCAGTTCCGCGCGAATTATATGTACGAGCTTCCTTTCGGCGATCGCAAACGATGGGCAACAAAAGGATGGGAAAAATCGCTGCTGGGCAGTTGGCGCTTCAGCGGATCGTTTACGGCGCCCAAGGGCACGCCCTATACGGCGCGCGTGGCGATTGGCGCTTGCTCGCTTATTCCGGGAGTTTATTCCGAACGCGCCAATCAAGTGGGAGATCCCAATCTGCCGGTCAGTGAACGCACCACCACCGAGTGGTTCAATACTTCCGCGTTTGTCCAGCCCCTTGGGCTCGGCGGCGTTCCCACTTGCATTGGCGATGCGTCGCGCAATTCGATCGAGGGACCGGGATTGTTCACCTGGAATGCAGCACTCGCGAAAACAGTGCCTTTTGGACGCGACGGGCAGCGGCGCCTGGATTTTCGCGTGGATACCACCAACTTGCTGAACCACGTGAATTACTCCGGAATTTCGACGGTCGTGAATTCCGCCACATTCGGCAGCGTCACCGGCGCAGGCGCCATGCGCAGCTTCTCGTTCACAACGCGGGTGAACTTCTGATGCGCGCGCGAATAAACAGATTTCAACAAGCGTTGGCGATACTTGCTGCTGTTTGCCTGCTCACCTCCTCCTTGGGCGCGCAAAATTCGCAAGCTCCGGCCGTCAATCCTCGCCAAGCCCCTGCTCCGCCACTTACGCCGCTGCCATTGGGGAAAGGGACGATTCGATCCACGGTCGACCTCGTCGAAATCGATGTACAAGTGACCGGCAAAAATGGCAAGCCAATCAAGGGATTGAACCAGGATCAGTTCTCCCTCACCGAAGATGGCAAATCACAAAAAATCTCCTCGTTTGAATACCATGACATCGAAAAAATTGAAACCACCCCCACAGCTGACGAAACTCCCGTAACGATTCCGCTCGGCACTATCGCTTCCCCTGACGCGATTAAGACACAAGTTCGAGACCACCGCCTGATCGTGCTGTTTTTCGACATGAGTTCGCTGGAATCCGAAGATCTGCTGCGCTCAACGCGCGCTGCGGATAAATTCCTGCGCGAACAGATGACTTCGGCAGATCTCGTCGCCGTGGTTGCTTTCGGCAACACACTGAAAGTGGTCGCGAATCTCACGAATGACCGCAAACTTTTGCAGGATGCCGTCGCCGCACTCGTGCCGGGCCATGAAGCAGCTCTTGCCTCGCTCGCTGACGCCGCTACGCCGGACGGAGAAATTTCGTCGAGTGAGGACACCGGCGCGGCATTCACCGCGGACGACACGGAGTTCAATGTTTTCAACACCGACCGCAAACTCGCGGCCGTCGAAGCAGTTGCCAACATCCTGGGCGGGATTCCCGGGAAAAAAGCCATGATCGAATTCACCGGCGGCGTGACGCAGACAGGCGAAGAAAATCGCTCGCAGCTTACCGCCGCCACCAATGCCGCCAACCGCGCCAACGTGTCAATCTACAGCGTGGATTCACGCGGACTGATGGCCCAGATCCCGGGCGGTGACGCCTCCACCGGCGCGGCGTCCGGCAATTCGATGTACACAGGAGCGGCCGTCTATCAGCAATCGCAGGCCCGCCAGGATTCGCGGGAAACTCTCGCGACTCTCGATGGAGATACCGGCGGACGTTCTTTCTTCGATGTCGGTGATTTCGGAAAAATATTTGATCAAGTACAAAGCGACAGCTCCGGCTACTACCTGCTCGGCTATTACAGCACGGACTCGGCGCGGGATGGCCGCTGGCGGCGCATTCACGTGAAAGTAAATCTGCCGTCGGGGGCGCGCTTGCGAGTTCGCGAAGGCTACTATGCGCCCAAAGATTTTGGCGTCTTTACCACCGAAGATCGGGAACGCCAGCTCGAAGAAGCCATGCTCTCGCCGACGCCCGAAGTGGAATTGCCGCTGGCCGTGGAGACCGCGCAATTTCGCATCGATAAGGATCAGGTCTTCGTGCCTATCGCGGCAAAGCTCGCTCCCAGCGCGCTGCAGTGGGCTCAGAAACGCGGCAGCCGCGAAACGGCGTTTGATTTCGCGGCAGAGGTGCGCGACAGCAGCACGAATCGCGTTGTCGGAGCGCTACGTGACACAATTACAGTGAATCTTGCCACCGAACGCTTCGAGCAAATTCAGCAGCGCGCCCTCGTGTATCAGGGCGGCATGCTCCTCGCGCCGGGCACGTACAAATTGAAATTCCTGGCGCGTGAAAATCAGTCAGGACGCATCGGCACATTCGAGGAGCAGCTCTCGCTCGCGCCCGCTCTGCCGAATCAGTTGCAGTTGAGCAGCGTGCTGCTTTCCAGCCAGGTCGAAGAGGTCAAAAAAACATCGGAAGTAAAAACGCAAGCTCTGGCTGCGGACGCGAAGATGGAATCATCGCCGCTCGAAGTCGGCGGCGAACGCATCATTCCCAGCGTTACGCGCACGTTCACCGATCAGCAGACGCTTTACGTTTTCTTTCAGGCTTACTTGCCGCAAAAAGCCGAAGCATCTTCGTTGCGCGCGGGCCTGGTATTTTTCCGCAATGGCCAGCGCCTCTCGGACACACCGATGATCGAACCGGCTGAATACAACGACAAAACTCACACCGCGTCATTCCGCATCAGCTTGCCGCTCAGCGGATTGAATGCGGGCCGCTACACCGTGCAGGCCATCGTGGTTGATGCCGGAACGACCTTCGCTGCCTTCGCGCGAAATTATTTTGCTTTGCAGCCCGCCACAAAACCCGCCGCAGCATTGATCGCGCCGTCCGCACCGGAAAACTAGCGATGCAGGCAGCAGCGCGGCCCAAAATGGGCGCCGTTTTCCAAGATGGTCCTGCCTGAAACAGACGTTTCGCATTGGAACATTTCGGCGCCCTCATTTGCGAGTCTTAAAATAAAGTCTACAAATACAAACATTGCTGCGCCTTAGCTGAACCGAAAGAGAGCGGCCTTCGCATCGAAACGGCCTCCCTCGTGCTCTCAATATTCCCGCAGAGACGTAAGACGACAATATCTTGGGGGAAAATTAATATCGCGCGACTTTTGATACAAGTTAGTACTTCCCTCAAACCAACGGCTCACGGCGAACCACTCATTCGTCGTGAGTACGAAGGATTTTGCTACGCGATGACTTGCCCCCGTTGTGCCAACTTACTTCTGGGTGATGGATGAATTCCGTTCTAAACCTGCTCCCCAATTTCAATCGCGAAGCGTTATTGACAATGGCGATTCTGGCCTTGCTGGGCGGAGTCGTAATGCTGCTGGCGTTCAGGTTGGCACGGCGCGCCATTCATCAATTTCGCATTCGCAAGTACGATGAGCTGGCATTCAAGATTCACAGCCAGTGGCGCGAAATTGTAAGGGGCAGCGTCCCTGCTGAAACGTGGCGCAAGAATCCGATGCAGTGCGAGATCGTGCAGTCGATAATCATCCAGGAAATTGGCGCGGCCACCGACAATGACCGCCCAGGCTTGCAAGAGTTCTTGCGCTCCACAGGCTTGATTGATCTCTGCATCGAAAAAGTGAACGGGCGAAATGGATGGGGGCGGCGGCGCGCGATGCTTGCGCTCGGCGCGATGCGCGTGCCCGAAGCGATCGCTCCGCTTTCCGAGGCGCTGGATGACTGGCAGCTTGATACGCGGATGGCTGCGGTGAAAGCTCTGGGGCACACGAGACTCGCCGAAGCGGCAGAGCCTATTCTTGAGGCGTTCATGGCTGGCGGCCTGAAGGTGCCGCTCGATCCAATCACCAACGCGCTCGTGCGCTGCTACGCCGGACATCCCTCAGCCATGCTGCCTTACCTGCGGCGCTCGCGGGGAGAGTCGCGCGAATTGCTGGCGCGCGTGGCGAGTGAACTGGCCACTGCCGAGATGGCCGATGAAATGGTTGTCCTCGCGGGGGATCCCCGGCCGGAAGTACGGGCAGCCGCCGCCAAGGCCCTCGCCGCGGCTCCGCTGCCGCTCGCGATCCCTGCGCTTGCTGACCTGGCCCGAGATGAAGTGTGGTTTGTGCGACTCCGAGCGACCATCGCGCTCCACGAAATTCGTCATCCGCGCACGATTCCGATTCTCCTGGAAGCGGTGCGCGACTCCAATCGCCTCGTTCGAATGCGCGCGGCATCCACACTTGCCCGGTTCCAACAGGACAGAGTGGAAATTCTTCAAAGCATTGTCGATTCGCGCGACCGCTACGCATTGCACGCCATGATTTCCGCGCTCGAACTTGGTGGCGGCTTCGAACAGACGTTGAATGAACTTTCAGATCCGGTTCTTCACAACGAAGCCGCCGAGCGTTTGCTCTCTGCACTGCGGGAAGGCGCGGCTGGCCTGTGGACCACGCGTCCCGCCGATCCTGTCGTGGAAGCCGTCTTTCCATAATTCCCCCCGAATAGCAATGACTTCACTATGGTTCGCTTTGAAACAAGTGTGTCACTCCGGCCGCTCTTGCTTTCGGAAATCGTCGCTTGTCCTATTCCCGATTAGGTAATCGGCTTCAACGTAACGAGTTAGATTCCGCTGATTTGTTTTGCATTTCCAGAGAACGGCGCAACTCGTGCTCCCTCCATACCGTGACTAGACTTCTCTACCGGCTGCTGTCCGCGGCTCTCCGCGGCGGGCTCTCAAACTGTGTGCACGCAGGCGCGGTGTTCGCAGGACTTTTTCTGCTGCACGCGCTGCCAATTCGGGCGCAGCAAAGCACGGACTGGATGACGAGTCTGCGCAAAGAAATTGGCGCGCACCATTTGACGGCTGCACTGGAAATCGCGAATCAACGGGTCGCCACTGCGCCGGACGATACGGACGCGCGCGGCTGGCGGGCGCGCACCCTGGCGTGGCTGGGAAATTTGCAGGAAGCAGAG
>JAOAPW010000101.1 GCA_025463105.1 Candidatus Acidiferrum typicum
TCGACGGACCAGCCATTTCGCGGCTGGAATGAAGGGATCAACACATCGGCGCCACTTTCCTATCTGCTGGGCACCTACTTCCGCCAATTGCCCACGAATGAGCGCAAGTGCCTGGACGTGATTCCCGTCGACATGGTTTGCCGCGGAATGACTTTGATCGCCGCAGCGGTTATCGCGCGGCGTCACGAGGCAATCTACCAGCTGGCCACCTCCGCGAGCAATCCGTGCGACATGGGACGCTCGATCGAATTGACCGGCCTGGCGCACCGCAAGCACTATCGCGCCCAGCAGAATCTGGAGCATTGGATCCGGATGCAGTTCGACACCATTCCCGTCTCTAAAGCGCGCTACGAGACATTTTCTGTGCCCGCACAGAAGGCGGTGGTCCAGGGAATCAACCGAGCCGCCTCGGCGCTGCAGATGAAGCGTCCGCCGCTGGCCCGCCAGGAGCGCGATCTCGCACGTGTCGAGAAGCTTATCGAACTCTACGAACCATTTATTCTCCACAACGAGCAAGTTTTTGAATCCGATAACGTCCAGTTGCTTTCCGCTTCCCTGCCGGAAGACGAACGCGCGGCTTTCCGTTATGATCCTTCCTCGATTGACTGGTGGGAGTATTGGATTAACATTCATATTCCGGCACTGCGTCGATGGGTTTATCCGCTCATCGAAGGACGCGCGCCGGAATCGCGTCCGCGCCGTGCATTTTCTCCGCAGAACGGCGGAAACGGAACTGGACGCCACGAAGATCCGCCGCAAGAGGGGACAGCGCCGGACACACGGAATCAACCCTGATCTATGGCCATTTTTCTGACCGGTTCGACCGGCTACATCGGCGCGCACATCGCCGCAATTCTGCTCGATCATCATAGCGATCGGCTGAATCTGCTGGTGCGCGCAAAAACAGAGCGAGAGGCGCACGCGCGCCTGTGGCACGCACTGCAATTGCATCTTGATTTTCCTCAAGTTCGCGATGCACTCGAAACGCGCATCTCGATCTTTCGAGGCGATCTTACCGATTCGCATTTTGGCCTGGACGATGCTCAGTACGCTCGTTTGGTCGGGACGACCGAGTCGGTCATCCACTGCGCCGCATCGCTCAACCGCAAGTCCGAAAAAAGCTGCCTCAACGTAAATCTCCGCGGAACATTGGAAGTCGCGCAACTCGCCCGCCGCGCGCACGATTCGCACGGTCTGCGACGATTCAGCCAGGTGTCGACTGTCGCGGTAGCCGGACATCGCAGCCACGAAATTGTCAGTGAGGACGCTTCGATTGACTGGAATCGCTCCGACTACGATCCTTACGCGCGCACAAAAAAATTCTGCGAGCACATGGTGCGTGAACTGCTCCCGGACGTGCAGCGTACTGTCTTTCGTCCCAGCATTGTGTTGGGCGACAGCCGGCGCGCCAAAACAACGCAATTCGATATGGTCCGCGCGTTCGTTTTTCTCGCCGGACTTCCAGTCCTGCCGTTTCGCGCGTCCGACCGCATCGATATCGTTCCCGTCGACTACGTTGCGGAATCCGTAGTAGCGCTGCATCAGAAGCCGAACCCCATGCACGAGATCTATCATCTTTCGTCGGGCACCGGCTCCGAGACTTTCGCGCAACTGACTGGCGCAATCGCCCAGGCATCCGGGAAAATGAAGCCCTTATATTGGCCCGGGCTCGAGCGTCCATTTTCTTCCGCAGTGAATTGGCTGGCGGGACATCGCGGAAATTTCGGTCGCAGCGCGTCATTGCTGAAAGTTTTCATGCCATATCTGGTGTGGGACACGGTGTTTGACAACTCGCGTGTGGTGGCTGAAATGGGTCGCGCTCCCGAACCTTTTTCGCAGTATTGTTATCCGTTGCTGCGATTCAGCCGCGATTGCCGCTTTTCGTATCCTTACCGGGAATGGCCGGCAGCTGTCGAGACAGTCCGCGAGGATGCCGCGGCGGCCGGGGTGGGTCACGCTGGAGGGTTTCAGCCATGATTGACTTCATCCTGCAAGCCTGGACCAGTTCGCTCATTGAACTATCCGGCGCGCTCTGGAAGCTCGGCGCGGGACGTTCATGGCGGCCGGGAGAAAAACTCAGTCTGCTTTTCGCGGGTTACAACGGTACGCGGAATACCGGCTCGGATGTACGCGTTGAGGAGATGTTGCGGCAGGTGCGGCGAGTGTTGGGCGAGAAAAATCTTGCGCTCAGCGTGATGTCGCAGAATCTGGATTGGAGCAGCGGCTATTTCGGCGACGCACGCCAGGTATTTTTGCCGGACATTTATCCGCCATTCCTGTTTCGCGAAGTGCGGAAGCACCACGGAGTGATCGCCTGCGAAGGCTCGATGTTCAAAAGCAAGTTTGCCGATGCTCTGACGACGATGTTTATTGGCGCGTTGGGAATCGCTTCCGCCGAGAACAAGCTCTCGGTTGGCTATGGCGCCGAAGCGGGCTTCATGAACCCAATGCTCGAAAAGATGTGCGCGCGCTATTGCCGCCGCTCGCTCATTATCACGCGGAACGAAGAGTCGCAGGAAGTGCTCAGCCGGCTGGGCGTATCGAGCGAAGCCGGCACGGATACCGCGTGGACATTCCAGCCTCATCCCACCGAATATGGGCGCAAGGTTCTAGGCGCCGTAGGATGGGACGGGCGCATGCCGGTGCTTGCGCTCTGCCCCATCAATCCATTCTGGTGGCCGGTAAAACCCTCAGCGCCGAAGTTCGCGGCACGCGCGTTTTTCGGGGCCTACAAGGAAAGCCATTACCGCACCGTATATTTTCACAACTCCGGTTCGGCCGTTGACGCTGCTTACGAAAAATATCTGACAGCGCTGGCGAATGGAGTGAAAGCTTTCCGCAGCAAACATCGCGTTTTTCTGATTCTAGTGGCCATGGAGCGGCTCGACGCGCGGGCATGCGAGGCATTGGCGCCCGAGTTTGGCGGCGCGCCCGTGTTTAGCGCGGAATCCTACAATATGTACGAGCTTGTGAGTATTCTTCGAGCCTGCGGATTGATCGTTTCATCCAGGTATCACGCGCTGGTTACGTCTATGCCGGGACTCGTTCCCTCCGCGGGAGTTACGATGGACGAGCGCATTCGCAACCTGCTTCGGGAACGCGGCCACGAAGACTTGCTGCTCACCGTTGATGATCCGGACCTGGAAACAAAAATCGTCCCGGTGATGGAACGGCTTATTTCGGATGCGGATGCGATTCGCGACGGCATCGGACGCTCGGTCGTTCGCAATCTGAAAACGATGGCACGCATGGGAGTTTTTCTGGAACGCGCCGTACACCAGCGCTATCCGGAATTCCCGGTGCGCTCGGGAGT
>JAOAPW010000304.1 GCA_025463105.1 Candidatus Acidiferrum typicum
GAACTCGCGGCGATCATCCGGGGAAAAAAGTTGTCAGCCCACGAAGTCATGCGGGCTCATCTGCGGCAGATCGAGCGCGTAAATCCTAAAGTGAACGCCGTCGTTACGCTGGTGGATGAAGATAAATTGATGGAGCAGGCGCGCGGCGCGGATGACATTATCGCGAGAGGCGATTCGGTTGGACCATTGCACGGGTTGCCTGTCGGCGTGAAGGATCTAACGGAAACTGCGGGGATTCGCACGACGTACGGGTCGCCGCTTTATCGAGATTTTGTCCCGGATCACGACGCACTCGTTGTCGAACGAATGAAAAATGCTGGCGCAATTATTGTTGGAAAAACTAATACTCCCGAGTTCGGCATGGGATCGCACACGTTTAATCCCGTTTTTGGCGCGACGCTGAATCCCCACGATGACTCGAAGACTTGCGGCGGCAGCACCGGCGGAGGAGCTGTTGCGCTGGCCTGCGGCATGGTCCCGCTCGCGAGTGGAACAGATATTGGCGGCTCGCTTCGCAATCCGGCGAATTTCTGCAATGTGGTCGGGATCCGCCCTTCTCCGGGACGAGTACCGAATGGACCATCGGCGCAACTTGGCTGGTCCACACTTGGCGTCTCGGGGCCCATGGCGCGCAACGTTGCCGATTGCGCTTTATTTCTTGGCGTACTGGCCGGCTTCGACCGGCGCGCTCCGATTTCGATTGAACAATCCGGTGGCCAGTTTTTAAAACCGCTCGGCGAGCGCAATTTCAAGGGCGTCCGCGTGGCGATGAGTAAGGATCTTGGTCTGCCGTGGGAACCCGCCGTGAAAAATGCATTTCACGCGCAGCGAAAAATCTTTGAGTCACTGGGATGCATCGTGGAAGAAGCTGAGCCCGACATGCGGGATGCCAACGAATGCTTCGTGGCGTGGCGTCACTGGGCCTTTGAACTTCAGTTCAGCGAAATGTTCGACGCGCAGCCCGATAAACTCAACGCGTACGCCCACTGGCATGTGCAGGAAGGCCGCAAGCTGACAGGTCCGTATTTGTCGCGCATCGAAGCGAAGCGAACCGCGTTATACCGACGCGTGCGCGAATTCATGGAGAAGTACGAATTCCTGATTCTTCCGGTAAATCAAGTGTTGCCATTTGACGTCACCACGCGCTATCCCACCGAAATTGCGGGCGTGGAAATGGAAAATTACATCGCCTGGATGAAATCAACGTATTACATCTCCATTATTGGAAACCCCGCGCTCTCCGTTCCCTGTGCGTTTTCCGAAAACGGCCTGCCAATCGGCCTCCAGCTCGTTGGACGTCACAATGACGATTGGGGCGTTCTGCAACTCGGCTATGCGTTCGAGCGAGCAACAACAATTGGTGAACGGCGTCCCCCACTGGCGTAGCTCGTTCCCCTAAAATTTTGAGCAGGAAACCGCAGGCGCTTTGCGGACGATTTCAGTACAATATCCGGCTTGCAGTGTGCGCCTGATCGGCGCGGCGGCTCACCAGGAGGAAGGGATGGCGGGAACGGGACAGTCAGTGCGCAAGCTCACCATGGAAGACATCCGGGCGGCTGCGGAACGTCTAAAAAATTGGGGAAAGTGGGGCGCAGAGGACGAAATCGGAACGCTCAACTACACACGGGCGGAAGACATCGTAGGCGCGGCTCAACTCGTGCGGAAAGGCAAAGTGATTTCGCTGGCGCTTCCGTACGACCACAAAGGCCCGCAGGGCGGAAAAACAAAATATCCGTCGCTAGGTCGCTTCAATCCCGTTCACCTGATGATGCGCACCGGAACGGACGCCTATTCGGGCGTGCTCGACAGCCGCAAGATTCGCAGCTCCGATGACGTCATCATGATGCCCACGCAGTGCGGCACGCAGTGGGACGGCCTGGGCCATATTTTTTACGGCGACAACATGTGGAATGGCTACGACTGTAGGATGGTCACTTCGGCGGGCGCGCAGAAATGCGGCATCGAGAAAACCAGCGAGAGAATGGTGGGCCGCGGCGTCCTGCTGGACATTCCGCGCATGCTGGGAATGGAACATTTGCCCGACGCTTTCGCGATCACAAACGAAATGCTGAACAAGGCGGAGCGCCATTTTGATGCAAAAGTGAAACGCGGTGATTATCTGATCGTTCGAACGGGACAAATGGAAGCAATGCTTTCCGCAAATACCTGGGATGGCTATTCGGGCGGCGACGCTCCGGGCCTGGCGTTCGAAACGCTCGATTGGCTGCAGGAAAAACAAGTGGCGGCCATTGCCACCGATACCTGGGGCGCCGAGGTGCGGCCCAACGAGAGCGATGAAGCCAACCAGCCGTGGCACTGGATTTCCATACCGATCATGGGCCTTACGGTTGGCGAAATATTTTTTCTCAAGGAACTCGCGAAGGATTGCGCCGAGGATAAGCGCTATGAGTTCATGTTTGTTGCCCCGGCGTTGCCCGTAACGGGCGCTGTGGCTTCGCCGGTGAATCCGTTGGCGGTTAAGTGAGCGGTGACTTGTGACTGGTGATTCGCCTGCGCGCCAGAGGTGATTTGTGATTCGTGGAAATTCAAATTCGCCTTTTTATTTTAGAATGCGAACCAAACTAACAGGAATAATTTAAAAGGATGAAACTGTGACGACTACACCCGCGGGAGATTCGGCAAATGCGCTGACAGTGTCGCAAGCGCTTGCAAAAATGATTCGCGCTTACGGCGCTGAATACGCTTTTACATTGACTGGCGCACCGCAAAACCCACACATTGATCTGCAGAATCACGAAGGCGTGAAGGTAATTCTCGGACGCAGCGAACGCTCAGCCCTCGCCATGGCCGACGCGTACGCGCGCGTGACCGGCAAACCCACGTTCGGCCTCGTGCAATTCGGGCCGGGCGCCACTTATTTGCCGGCATCCATTATCGACGCATTCTGGGCGTCCAGTCCGCTCATCTCGATCAGCGGATCGACGAATACGAGCACGCGCCACCGATACGAATATCAGGAACTCGAGCAGACCTCTATGTTTCCCGCGATCACCAAGTGGGCGGGAGACCTGCCGCAGCCGGAACGCATCGCGGACATCATGCGCACGGCGGTACGAGCAGCGGTGAGCGGCGTGCCCGGACCCGTCTACCTCGGCATCCCGGCAGACTGGTTCAACAAAAAGCTGGCTACCGCGCCCGACATTTATGCCGAGCCGGCCTTCATGAAAACTCCCGCGCTGCGAGTGGCTCCGGTCGCGCAGGATGTTGAGCGCGCCATCGCTCTGCTCGCGAGCGCGGCGAAACCTGTATTGATTGCCGGAGGCGGCGTCATCCTCTCGGAAGCGTGGGCGGAGCTCACCGCGCTCGCCGAAACGTTGAATATTCCCGTTGTGACCACAATGGCGGGTAAGGGAAGCATCGCCGATACTCACCCGCTGGCCGTCGGCGCTTGCGGCCGCTATTCGCGGAAGGTCGCCAACGATACGCTCGCCGACGCGGATTTCTGTCTGGCCGTCGGAACGAAGTTGAGTTCGATGGGTACGGATGTCTTCAAGTATCCCCGCAAAGGCACGCGCATTGTGCACATTGATCTCGATCCAAATTCGCTGGGCCGGACGTACCGCGAAGAGCTCTCCATCGTCGCCGATTCGCGTACGGCGCTCACAATGTTGCGCGACGCCGCAGTGGCTGCAAAAGTGAACGGCAGCAAGTGGGCGGAATGGACCAAGCAGGTGCAAGCGTCGGTGGCCAACTGGCTCGAAGATCTCGAGCGCGTCTCGCGCGACCCCTTACACGAAGGCCGCCTGAATCCCTATCACTTGATGCGCCTTCTCAATCAGCATCTCGGCGGCGATGACATGGTCGTGGCTGACACCGGTTACATGGCCGCCTGGGCCGTAACTGTGCTGCAGCAAAAGAAGGCCGGGCGCAACATTCTGCGCGCGGCGGGCTCGCTTGGATGGGCTTTCCCCGCAGCGTTCGG
>JAOAPW010000327.1 GCA_025463105.1 Candidatus Acidiferrum typicum
GAAGCGCCGCATCCCTACCGGAATATTTATGCGCGGGACCGCGACCGCGTCATTTACTCGCGAGCTTTTCGGCGCCTGGAAGCAAAAACGCAGGTCTTCACCACGCGTTATTCCGATCACTTCCGCAATCGTCTGACGCATACGCTGGAGGTGGCGCAGATCGCGCGAGTTGTCGCAGGGGTGCTCGGGATTGATACCGATCTTGCCGAGGCACTGGCTTTGGTGCATGACATCGGGCACCCCCCATTCGGGCACGCTGGAGAACGCAAGCTTGACGAATTAATGCGTCCGCATGGCGACCGGTTCGATCACAACCTGCATGCGCTTCACATTGTCGAACAATTCGAGCAGCGCTATCTCGATTTCCCCGGGCTTAATCTTACCTTCGAGGTGCGTGAGGGAATCGTCAAGCATTCGCGCGACTACGATCCGCAACAGTTTCCCGAATTGTCGGAATACCACCTTGACATGCGGCCGCCGCTCGAAGCGCAGCTGATCGACTTCGTCGATGAGATCGCATACAACACTGCCGATCTGGATGACGGTTACGAAGCGAAGCTGCTGGACATTGACATGATTCGTTCCAGCGTGCCCTGGTTCGCCGAACTTTATGGAGAAGTGGACCGTAGCCACCCGCAAGGCCTGGAAAAACTTAAATTTAACGAAGCCGTGAAGACCATGCTGGACGGCCTCTCGACCGACTTGATAGAAAATACCCGCTCGGCGGCGGCAGCTTCAGGCGCGAACAGCGCCGAAGATGTGCGGCGTCTGCCGCGACGCCTTGCGGGATTCAGCCCGCAGGTGACCAAGCAAAACGCCGCTCTCAAGAAATTTCTGCTCGAAAGGCTTTATAACCAGGCCGCCATCGTGATGGACCGGGAGCGGTCGGTGGAAGCCCTGGGACAATTGTTTGAGTTTTATCTCGATCATCCGGAAGCCATGCCGAAATCCTATTCCGAACAGGCTCAACACGGGCCTCGCCATCGAGTCGTTTGCGATTACATCGCTGGAATGACCGATCATTTTCTCCTGCGCCAGCATCAGTATCTGCTGGGTGAGAGTTCCGCATCTGTAGTCCGTTAACCCGGTCCGATAACCGCGTCCCCTAAACGAAAGATCCGGCTTGATTTTTGCTGTCAGTAGATGTGCCTCCCCCGCGAATTTCGCGCCCGAAGCGTCGTATCTGTTTCGAATCAGTGACAGTGAAACGTTCATGCGGCTTCCTTGACATCGTTGGGGTGGGACTTATAATGGATTTCACTGGGAGAGTCAGGGCTCCTGGCCACAAGGCGAAAAGCGAATGTTCCTGGATGTCAAAGAGCTGGCAGTCCGAAAGATCCGTATCCGGAAGAGTTATGCCCCGGGGACGGTCGACTACCACACAGGTGATTTCCGGCAGGTAGAGCCTCTCGAGGTGCGTGCGACGGCTGAGTTGCTGGAAGGCCAGATCCGCATCACCGGAGAGTTACACACCCGGCTGGAGATGACGTGTGCGCGGTGTCTTGAGGCTGTGAATGAGGACGTAGCCCGCGACTTTGACCTGTTTTACCGGCCATTGTCTTCAATGACTAAAGAAGAGGAAGAGCGGCTCAAGCTGGATGACACAGAAATCGCCTTCTTCGAGGGTGAAGGACTCTTCCTGGCTGACGTCCTCGCCGAACAGGTTCTCCTGGCGCTGCCCATGAAGGTGATTTGCCGCAGCGATTGCCGGGGTCTTTGCCCGCAATGCGGGGTAAACTTGAACAACGAGGAATGCCGCTGTGAAGCCCACGTCGCGGACCCACGTACGGCGCCCCTGGCTCGACTGAAGCAGGACTGGTTTAAAAAGCAATAGAAATCACGGCAGAAACGCCATAGAATGCCCCATTCGGACTGGGGCCCATAGAAGGAGTTGTATGCCCAACCCAAAACGACGCCATTCACACGCGCGAAAAAATAAGCGGCGCGCGCACGACTTCCTGACCGCTCCGGCGCTAGCCAAGTGCCCCAATTGTCATGAAATGAAACAGCCTCATCAGGTATGCCCGCACTGCGGCTATTATAAGGGCCGGGAAGTTGTGGACACTGGGGCCTGACGCCCCAAAGTTCACGGCGCCTGCACGTAATTCCGCCGGAGCACTTGATGATCACCATCGCTGTGGATGCAATGGGAGGAGACCATGCGCCGCGTCCCGAGGTTGAGGGTGCGGTCGTGGCAGCGCGCGAATTCGGCGTGCGCATTCTTTTGGTGGGCCTCGCGCCGGAGCTGAAGCGCGAACTCGCCAAGCATGCACATCGTGGGCTCCCGATTGAAATCGTGCCTGCCAGCGAAGTCATCACCATGCATGACTCGCCGTCGCAGGCTTTCCGGAAGAAGAAGGACAGCTCGGCCCATGTAGCGGCAAAGCTGGTTCGGGATGGCCTCGCCGACGGGTTCATCAGCGCGGGAAATACTGGCGCAGTGATGGCCGTCGCGCGTTTTGGCTTGGGAACGCTTTCGTCGGTAGACCGTGCGGCCCTTGCGGCGCCGTTTCCCACCGCGCGTGGCGGCACGTCCGTGATGCTGGACGTCGGAGCGAATGTGGACTCAAAACCGGCGCATCTGGTGCAATTTGCAGTGATGGGAGAAATTTACTACCGGGCAATCTTTGGAACGCGGCGGCCGAAGGTGGCGCTTCTCTCGATTGGCGAAGAAGAAATGAAGGGCAACGAATTGACGCGCGAGGCCCACATCCGCCTGAAACAATCGACGCTGAATTTTGTGGGCAATGTCGAAGGACGGGAAATCTTCGGTGGAGCCGTGGACGTAATCGTTTGCGATGGGTTCATCGGGAACGTGGCGTTAAAGATCAGCGAGGGCGTCGCGCAGCACATTGTGGGGTTGCTTAAGGACGCCTTGCAGAGCACACTGAGTTCGCAAGTGGGGTATGTGCTGTCGAAGAAAGCTTACAGGAATTTTCGAAAAAAGATTGATTACTCGGAGTACGGCGGCGCGCCGCTGCTCGGTGTACGAGGTGTCACCGTCATCGGGCACGGGAGTTCGAATGCCCATGCGATCAAGAACGCCATCCGAGTGGCCACGGAGTTGGTGCGCGGCGGGGTCAACGAAAGAATCGAACAAGAGCTTTCCATGCTTCCAGTCGCCGTGGAGGCCTAAGCAACGAAACGGCGGTCCTTCTCAATGGGAAAATTAGCATTTTTATTTCCGGGGCAGGCTTCTCAGTACCCGGGTATGGGCAAAGAACTGGCCGATAAATTTCCGGCGGCTCGAGGTGTGTTTGCCGAGGCAGATGAGGCGCTTGGATTTTCCGTATCGGAACTTTGTTTTTCCGGCAGTGAAGAAGCCCTGAAGCTGACTGCGAACACCCAGCCGGCGATCTTGACGGTGTCCGTGGCCGCCTGCCGTGTGCTCGAAGAGAAGGGCGTGCGCCCTGATTTCGTGGCGGGACACAGCCTGGGTGAATACTCCGCAATCGTGGCCGCGGGCGGGCTGAAATTTGCTGATGCGGTGCGATTGCTGCGGCACCGTGGCGAATATATGCAGACGGCGGTACCCGAAGGCGTAGGCGCGATGGCTGCCATCATGGGACTGGCGCCGGCACAAGTTGCTGATCTTTGCCGCAAAGCGGCCGACGGACAGGTGGTCTCGCCGGCGAACTTGAATTCCCCCGAACAGACCGTAATTTCCGGGCACGCGGCTGCGGTAAAACGCGCGGTGGAGATGGCCTCTGCCGGAGGCGCCAAGCGCGCCGTTATGCTCGCGGTTTCCGCGCCGTTCCACAGTGCGCTGATGCTTCCGGCTCAGCAGCGGCTGGAGGTCGACCTGCGCGCCACAACATTTCATCCCTTGCGCGTGCCGCTGGTGACGAACGTGGATGCGGAGATCACCAGCAACGGTGACGAGGCGCGCGAATCGCTGATTCGTCAGGTGACTTTACCAGTTCGCTGGGAAGAATCGGTGCGAGCCATGGTCGAAGAAGGCGTAAATACATTTGTGGAAGTGGGCCCGGGGCGAGTTCTCACAGGATTGTTGCGGCAAATCGACCGTTCGGTTCACGTGTTCAACGTCGAAGATGAAAAGTCACTGCAATCGACGCTGGAGAGATTGGCGCAGGCGCAAACCGAAGCGGCCGAAGTGTGAAGTAGCACAGGCTTCAGCCTGTGTTCTGTTGTGATCGTCAAGAGTCAAAACCACACAGGCTGAAGCCTGTGCTACTGAAAACACTCCATGTTCAGTTTGAAAGACAGAGTCGCGCTGGTGACTGGCGCGTCACAAGGTATAGGACGGGCCACAGCGCTTGCACTCGCGCAAGCAGGGGCACGCGTAGCGGCTGCCGCCCGGAACGTCGAAAAATTGGCTTGCGTCGTTACCGAAATCACAGCGGCCGGTGGTGAGGCGATTGCCGTTGCAATGGATGTGGCCGACGCGGAGCAGGTCAAGGCCGGGTTTCGCCAGACGACCGAAAAATTTGGGAAGCTGGATATTCTGGTGAACAACGCGGCCATCACGCGCGACGCTTTGGCCGTGCGGATGAAGGCTGACGATTGGGACGCCGTGATGCGCACGAATCTGACCGGAGCTCACCTGTGCGCGCAACAGGCATTGTCCGTGATGATGCGCGCGAGATATGGACGAATCATCAACGTAACTTCAGTAGTGGCGGAGACGGGGAATCCAGGACAAGTAAATTACGTTGCGGCCAAAGCGGGATTGATCGGTTTGACTCGCGCCCTGGCGGTGGAAATTGCATCTCGAAATATAACGGTGAATGCGGTTGCGCCGGGATTTATCGTTTCTCCGATGACGGCTCCGTTGTCGCAAGAAGTAAAGGATGGATTGCTGGCCCGAATACCGCTCGGGAGGATGGGAACAGACGCGGAAGTGGCCGCCGCAATCGTGTTCCTGGCGAGCGAAGAAGCGGGATACATTACGGGGACCGTTCTGGACGTTAACGGCGGCTTGCGCATGGGATAGACTCGCGAATGCGATATGTGTTCAGCGTCCCGGGGTTTCGCTATGGCGAACAAGATTCACAGTAAGGTTGACCTGTGGCAAGGGCGTACATAGAATATGCGGGTCCTAAATTTCAGTACACGACGAAGAGAGAAACGTCACACGAAGGCGCGCATAGCGCACAGCGGAGGCAAAACAGAATGGCTAGTGTCGAGGAACGGGTAAAGCAGATTATTGTCGAGCAATTGGGAGTGGATGAAGGCGAGGTGACGCCCACCGCTTCGTTCGTGGACGATCTGGGCGCTGATTCCCTGGATACGGTCGAACTTGTGATGGCCTTTGAAGAGGCCTTTGGGATCGAAATTCCTGACGAGGACGCCGAGAAAATCGCCACGGTAAAAGACGCTGTCGACTACATCCAAAAACACGGCGCCAAGAAGTAATTTGCCAGCTGCCGGAGTGCAATCAGGAGAATTTCTGTCGTGAGCCGTCGGGTTGTAGTAACGGGTGTCGGATTAGTCTGCGGTCTGGGGATCGGCACCGACGAAGTTTGGAAAAACCTCCTGGCGGGGAAGAGCGGCATTCGCGCCATCACCCAATTTGATACCACTGCGTTTGACTGCACCATTGCCGGCGAAGTTCGCGACTTCGAACCTCTCCACTGGGTCGAAAAAAAAGAACTCAAGAAGATGGGTCGATTCATTCAGATCGCGCTGGCGGCGACCGATTTCGCGGTGCGCATGGCGGATCTGAAGATTACCCCGGATATCGCAGAAATGGCCGGAGTCTACGTGGCCAGCGGCATTGGGGGATTCGATATCATCGAACGCGAGCACTCCAAGCTGCTGCAGGGTGGTCCGGGCCGCATTTCGGCTTTTTTCATCCCCGCCGCGATTGTGAATCTTGCTTCCGGACACATTTCCATCCGCTACGGAGCGAAAGGGCCGAATTCGGCGACCGCGACGGCGTGCTCGGCGTCGGCGCATGCTGTGGGAGACTCGCTTCGCCTGATCCAGCATGGATACGCGGAAGTGATGATCTGCGGCGGCGCCGAGGCGGCCATCACGCCGATGGGAGTGGGCGGATTTGCCGCGATGAAGGCGCTCTCAACACGCAATAATGAACCGGAACGCGCCAGTCGGCCGTTTGATGCGCAACGCGACGGTTTCGTCATCGGCGAAGGATCTGGAATTCTGGTGCTCGAATCGCTGGAATACGCGGAGCGGCGAGGCGCAAAAATTCTGGCTGAGGTCGCGGGATATGGAATGTCCGGCGACGCGCATCACATCACCGCACCTGCAGAGGATGGAGACGGCGCTTACCGCGTAATGCGCTCCACGATTCGCGACGCAAAGATCGAACCGCAGCAAATCGGTTACGTCAATGCGCACGGCACCTCCACGCCGCTGGGCGACGCGATCGAAACCCGGGCCATGAAACGCGTGTTTGGCGAATGCGCAAAAAAGATCGCTGTCAGTTCGACCAAGTCCATGACCGGGCATCTTCTTGGCGGCGCCGGCGGACTGGAAGCCGGCATCAGCGTTCTGGCTCTGCGCGATCAGGCTTTGCCGCCCACGATCAATCAGGAAGAGCCGGACCCCGAATGCGATCTCGACTATGTGCCGAATCACATGCGCAAAGCCGACGTTGAATATGCGCTATCGAATTCGTTTGGCTTCGGTGGAACCAACGCCGCCCTGCTGTTCAAACGCTGGGCTGAGTAGCACAGGCTTCCGCCTGTGTTCTTTTGTAATAGTCGAAAGTCAAAATCACACAGGCTGAAGCCTGTGCTACTTGCATTCTCAGCAGATACGAGACATCGGTAGACTGAGGAACGAATGAAGATCGTTGTCTGCATCAAGCAAGTGCCCGCCAAAGATGCCCCTCTGGTGATCGCCGGAGGCGGCTGGATCCGCGAGACCGACATTGGATTTGAAATGAATGAGCCGGACAGTTTCGCTCTCGAGGAAGCTTTGCGCCTGAAGGAAAAACATACCGGCGAAGTGATTGCGGTGTCGATGGGGCCGGAACGCGTAAAGCAGACGATCAAGGAAGCGCTGGCCAAGGGCGCCGATCGCGGCGTGCACATCGCGGACGACAAAGCGCACACGCTCGACCCACTGGGCGCGGCGAAATCGCTGGCTGCGGCCATCGAACGTGAAAAGCCGGACCTGGTGCTGACGGGATTGCAAAGTGACGATCATGGTTTTGGACAGACCGGAGTGCTGCTGGCGGACCGGCTGGGTCTGCCTCACGCGACGCTCATCATGCAGATCGGCATCGAGCGTGATCACTTGCGCGTGAAGCGCGAGCTGGAGGCCGGGTGGTTCCAGTGGGTTGAGCTTCCGCTTCCTGCTGTGCTCACGATCCAGTCCGGCATCAACAAAGTGCGGTACGCCACGCTCAAAGGAATCATGGCGGC
>JAOAPW010000332.1 GCA_025463105.1 Candidatus Acidiferrum typicum
CCCGATGACTCGCGATGAGATCGTCACAAAATGCCGCGACCTCATCACTCCGGTCTTTGGCGAGTCGACTTGCAATGCCCTGATCGACAAAATTCTTAACTTGGAAAAGATCAAGAGCATTCGTGAACTGCGACCCTTGTTGCAAAAGGCATGAAAGCGCACCGACTAGGAGATTCGAGAGAATGAAGAAAGCTTTTATTGTTGTCCTGCTTGGAATTGTTCTCGTGATGCCTGCCGCAGCACAGACCGGCCAGCAATCCAGCCCGAAAGATCCGATGGCTACCTGGCTTCACAACGCATTTAATAACAATCGAAAAAATATTGAGAAATCCGCCGAGAAAGTTCCGGAAGCACTCTACGGCTTGCGACCTGGGCCGCAGATGGAAGTGCGGACTTTCGGCCAAATTCTGGGGCACCTTGCGAATTTCAACTACCTGTGGTGCTCGCAGGCCAAGGGCGAAAAAAATCCCGGGCAAGGCAGCGATTACGAGAAGCTGAGTTCAAAAGCCCTTCTGCTCCGAACGCTGGACGACGCCTTCACGTATTGCGACGGTGTTTATGCCGCGCTGACGGACGCTTCCGGATTGGAAATCGTTACAGTTACCCAGGAGAACGGCCGGCAGGCTCAGGTTCCTCGCATGAGCCTCTTGGTATTGAACTACGGGCACAACAACGACCATTACGGAAACCTGGTTACGTATATGCGGATTAAGAGCATTGTGCCGGCGTCTTCAGAACCCCGGTCGCAACAGCCGCCATCACAACGCTAAGCGGGCGCGGCGTGAGCTCTTCACGCGTCCCACTTCATTCTCAAAAATTTCCCTGGTCGGGGTTGTACGGTTTGTTCAGGTAGGCGTGTGACTGAGCCTCGCTCTTCAAGGGAACGACTTTGTCAGGGTCGATTCGCACCATTACATAAGTGATGTGATCGTCGATTTTCGTAAACCAGTGTCCCGTCCCCGCAGGAATAATGACCACGTCGCCGGCCTTGAGTTCATGAGTCACCGGGTCCTTGATCGACGAGGCGCCGAAGCCGGGACCGTTTTGTTCGCGGACGGTTTTCAGTGTGCTAGGTCTCTGCTTCACGCCGACCAGGTCTGGCCCTGTCAAAAAGGTCGCGGAACCCTCGATGATGTAATAGACCTCGCTGATCTGATCATGCTCGGCGACCGCGTCTCCGCTTGTCGAACCCAGATTCATCTTGCCGCGAGTGACCATGCCAATGCCTATCTGTGCTTTCCCAATATCCACGGAGCGAACTTGCTGGTCGACAAGTTTATTTTCAATGGCGCGTTTGGTGTAAGCATCCAATTCGCTCTTGGGGATGTACGTAGCCGGGCAGTGATTGCACGTAGGTTTCGGTTCCTGCGCCAGAAGCGGAAATCCGGCAGAGAGAATACTCAAGACCACAATTTTCAGCATGATTTTTCTGGTTTGCATTTAAGTTCACCCCTTTTCAATCGCTGGCTTGCGCACATCGTACGCTTGTCGCCCTGTGGATACAACGAATTTGCAAATATCGTGGCCGGGTTGCGCGTGGAATTCAATTATCATCCCCGGTTCATGTATGCTTAGGCGCTGGGTATATTTTAGAGAAATGGCGAAGGACTGGAGCAATCAGCGCGAATGAGCTTCGGTTTGTGGGGAATGAAAGAAAAATACTGGATGATTGCGGTGGTCGCCATCGTATTCGGAGTGGTTGCCCCGCTCGGCGGTCTTTACCGGGCGGCGTTCTGCGCACTCTGTGTTGGCAGCGTCTGGCTTTTTCTGGCAACCATAAATCGCCGGCTTTCTTCCGTGCTCACCAGGCGCTGGGACGTTCTGCTTGACAACATCCCGAAGCGGTTGTGGCGCGTGTTTGTTGAAGTGGTCCTGCAGTATCGAGTGGCGCGCGACCGGCCGCTTGTAGGAATTCTCCACGCCCTGGTCGTCTGGGGATTTCTTGTATTCGCATGGGTGAGTGCCGAACATCTCAAGTTGGGCTTGCTGGGGTTCGAAAATGCGGAGCCCGTGCACAGCTGGTATGGAACATTTGCCGCCGCATGGGCATTCGCCGTAATCGTGGGCATCGTTGGACTTTCCTTTCGCCGATTTGTGTTGAGGCCCAAAGCGCTCGGAAAACTTTCTCCCACTTCAGGCCTGGTGGCGTTTCTCATTACCGCGCTCATGGTGACTTATCTTCTGGGATGGCGCGTGTTTCCCGTCGGCAGCGCGGCCTGGAAAGTAAATTGGTGGCTGCATACGATTTCGTTCTTTTCGATTCTGGTGCTGATCCCCAAATCCAAGCACCTGCATCTCTTGCTATCCCCCATTACGATATTTTTGCGTTCCGAGACGACCAGCGCGATTCGCCCGCTTCGCGAAGAAGGCGAAGACCTGGGAATCATTCACTTCAAGGATTTTGACGCAAAAGACATTCTGGATGTGAACGCTTGCGTCGAGTGCGGGCGCTGCACGCAGTTTTGTCCGGCAAACCTTGCGGGGGAATCGCTCAACCCCAAAGAAGTTATTCTGGACCTGCAAAGAGGTGTTCTCACCGGCGGAGATCTTGTTGCGGGCACTCCTGAAGAAAAAGCGGAGAATAAAGTTTTCGTTTCAGAAGTAGATCTCTTCCAATGTTTATCTTGCGGCGCGTGTGAGTACGCGTGTCCCGTCGGAATTGAACATGTGGGAAGAAAAATTCTCGACCTGCGCAGGGGACTCGTGAGCGAGGGCCGCGTCACGAACGGGAAAGTGGTCCAGCTGTTTACGACCATGGAGCGCGCTCCGCACAATCCGTGGGGCATCGCCCAGGACACGCGGCAAAAACTGATCGACGCAAATCAATTTCCGATTTTCGACGGAAAACAGGACTGGCTCTTCTGGCTCGGCTGCGGTTTGAGTTTCGATCCCCACGGACAGGCGGTCGCCGTAGCAATGAAACAGATTCTGGATGCCTCTGGCGTTTCCTGGGGAGTGCTGCCACGTGAGACTTGTTGTGGTGAGCCTGCGCGACGCGCTGGGAATGAATATCTCTTTCTCCAACTTTCCGAAAAACTTATCGAAACGTTTGGCAGCGCGCGAGTAAAGAACATCGTATCGTGCGACCCGCACTGCACGATGATGTTGGATAAGGATTACCGTCAAAATGCGGAATACCAGAAACTGGGCACTCGAATCCTGCACCATTCAGAATTGATCGCGCAACTGCTGCCTCGCCTTTCGGTTGAATCTTCGAGCGCCGCAGTCACCTATCATGATCCTTGTTATCTGGCTCGGGGTCGCGGGATCACGGAGCAGCCTCGGGAAATTCTGCGTGCCACGGGATTCGCGATCACGGAAACGGCGCATCATGGCGCGAACACGCAATGCTGCGGAGCAGGCGGCGCGCAACTGTTTATTGCGGACGATTCCAGGGGCCAGGAAAAAGGCCGCGTAAACCAGCTTCGATTTGCGCAGCTTGCTGAAACCGGCATGTCGACAGTGGTTGTTGCGTGTCCCTACTGTCCCATTATGATTCGCGACGCCGCAAACCACGCGAAACGCGACGACATCGAAATTCTGGATCTGGCTGAAGTTGTTGCAAAGAGCATTCGGAAAAGACCGTCTCCCGCCGTCACTGGCGAAGCAGGTTCCGGAGCAAATCTCGCCGATGCGAATGTGACCAACGGCAAGTGAAAATTGGCCGCCCGCCAAAGGAATAGAATTGCCAGCATGGACGTCTCTTCAACCACCAAAATTGTCGATTCCGCCGCGTTAGATCAAGCCGCGAGAAAGCCTGGGTTTGCGCTGATACGCACGGGAAAGGCGTGGCGGCTGTATGAAAATCCCAAGAAAATAATTGCCATAAGTGATGCAGGGGCGCTGATCGATTCGTTGCAAACAATTGAGAGGCATGTGTCGGCTGGTGGAGAAGCCGGTGGCCTGTTGCACTACGAAGCGGGATACGCGTTTGAGCCCCTGTTGCGACCTTTGCTTTCAAAGCACATCGGCACCCTGCTTTGGTTCGGTCTGTATGAAGGTGTTTCGGTTTTCGAGGATGTATATTTTCCCGCCTCCGAGCAGGTAAACCAGGTTGAAAATGTTGCGGCGACGATTCTCCGCAACGAATATGTCCAAAAACTGAATGAGATCCACGAACTGATCGCGTCTGGAGAAGTGTACCAAATCAATTTTACTCATCCCGTGCGCTTCCATTTGAACAGCAGCGCTTGGCGTTTATTTGTCGATTTGTGCCGTCATCACCCCATGCCGTACGCAGCTTTTATCAACACAGG
>JAOAPW010000110.1 GCA_025463105.1 Candidatus Acidiferrum typicum
TGTTGTTTTTGTTGCGCCGCCAGGTCGCCGCCCGACGCGAGAAGTATCGCCGCAAAAATGGCTGCAGGAATTTTGTTGCGAAAGTTCATGGCCTTGATCCTCTCCGCCTTATTTTACGCGTGTCGAAGAGAAAATGTATCGCTCGAGATTTCTCTGTGCCAAAAGCCAAAAGCTAAAAGCATTTAACACAGAGCACACAGAGAGCCACAGAGAAATCAGGACGTGCCCTCTCCGTCCCGAAAAACGCGGGACGGAGAGTCCTCTACAAAGCCATCCGTGTTAGCACTTGTAGAGGCCGCCCGTTGTTGGGGCGGGCAGCCTTTCGTTCTCTCCAGACTCAAACTGTGTCACCTCTCCCGCGATGGCTGCGGCTGTGAGAATCCGCGTGCTAGAATCCTGACGTGTCAAAACAAATCATACGTCCTGCTCGTACGATCAGTGGCTCGCTTGAAGTTCCCGGCGACAAATCGATTTCGCACCGGTACGCGATGCTCGCGGCGCTGGCCGAGGGCGCCAGCGACATCACGCATTTTTCGGCGGCGGCGGATTGCCGCAGCACGCTCGATTGCTTTTCACGCCTCGGCGTGAAAGTAGAATCCACCGGCGACCGCGTCCGAATTACGGGAGCGGGCCTCGACGGATTTCGTAAGTCCCGCCGCACGCTCGACGCCGGAAATTCCGGCACAACGATGCGGCTGCTCACGGGGATACTCGCAGGACAGGAGTTTCGCTCGACCATCGACGGTGATGGCTCCCTGCGTCGACGTCCGATGCGCCGTGTGATCGATCCGCTGACGAAAATGGGCGCGCGGATCGAAGCGCGCGACGGCGGCCATGCGCCTCTGGAAATCAATGGCACGCGCTTGTCCCCGATCGAGTACACGCTGCCCGTCCCCAGCGCGCAGGTAAAGTCGGCAGTCCTGCTTGCGGGATTGTTTGCCGACGGTGTTACCTCGGTTATCGAACCCGTCCGCACTCGGGATCATACCGAGCTCGCTCTCGCGGAATTTGGGGCGCGCCTGGACTATGAAGGCCGCGCGATCCAGGTTCACGGAAGGCCGCGCTTGCAGGCGCGCACCCTGGCGGTTCCTGGCGATCTTTCGTCCGCCGTATTTTTTCTGGCAGCGGCGATGGTGCTTCCTGAATCGAATGTGGTCATTCACAATGTGGGCCTGAATCCCACGCGCTCGGCCGTGCTTGACGTTCTTGGCTCGATGGGAGCGCCAATCAGTTTGGTTTCGGTACGGAGCGCAAACGGCGAACTCGTTGGCGACATTTCTGTCCGCCACGAGCCGCTCAAAGGAGGTGTCATCGAAGGCGCTTTCATCGCCCAATTGATCGATGAGCTGCCCGCCATTGCTGTGCTCGGCCCCTTCACGGAAGAGGGAATCGAGATTCGAGACGCGGCGGAATTGCGCGTGAAGGAGAGCGACCGTATCTCGGCGCTGGCGGAAAATCTTCGCCGCATGGGAGCGCAGGTCGAGGAGCGTCCCGACGGCTTGCGCGTGGCGGGACGTTCGGCGGGTCGCTTGCACGGAGCCGAGATTGAGCCTCGCGGCGATCATCGCATGGCGATGGCATTTGCTGTCGCGGCTCTCGGCGCGCAAGGCGAGACCGTGATTCGGGATGCCGAATGTGCGGGCGTGTCTTTCCCAAATTTTTTCTCGACTTTGGAGCGGCTGGTCGAACGTTAGCCACCCTTTCGGAAACCTGGTATCACGTCCTTTCTTGACACTCACTCCGTGCAACGGTTACGCTCCCCTGCGGATGCGCGTACCTTTTCGCAGGATCATTATTGCTTTACTGGTTCTTGCAGGCCTGGCCGGTATCGCCTATCAATCCCGCCATAAGATCCATTTGGCCGACTTCACTTGGAGAAAATTCATCCATAGTGTTGGCCAGGCGAACATTTGGCTGCTGCTACTCGCGGTTGTTGCAATTTACGGGGCCTATGCGATTCGGGCGTTACGCTGGCAACGATTCTGCCGTTATTTAGGTCCCACCAGTTTCTGGAATACGTTCGCGGGCACGGTTATGGGCTTCGCCGCAATTTTCGTATTGGGAAGGGCGGGTGAGCCTGTCCGTCCGCTTCTGCTTGCCCGCAAGAATCGCCTGCCTGTTCCCGCGATGTTCGGGATTTTCTTTTTGGAGCGCTTTTGCGATTTCGCGGCGGCGGCGGCCCTGGCGTGTCTGAGCCTGCTCGTGTTTCCAAATCGACTTTCCGACGCGGGCGCGGACATGAATTGGGTGAATGGAGCGCCGCGGCATGGCGCCTGGGTTTTGCTCGCCATGTTATGTGGCCTCATAACCATTCTGGTCTACTACCGATTGCATGGAGCGGGAGCCGTGGATCGGGGCCTGGAACGCTGGCGCGCGGCCGGCGGAATGCGAAGCCGTTTCGCATCCGTGATTACGGGCATTAGTGAGGGATTACAGGCAATCCGTACTCTTTCCGACCTTTGGGCTGCCCTATTTTACACAGCGGCGCACTGGTCGCTGGCGGTTGTGGTCTATCTATTGGTCGCAAAGGCGTTTGGCGACGCGTTTCTTCATTCCGATATGAATTTTTCTGGCGCCATGCTGATACTGGCAGTCACCCTGGTGGGCTCAGCGTTGCAGCTTCCCGGCGTAGGCGGCGGTGCGCAGATCGCCAGCTTCATCGGCATGACAAAAATTTTTGGCATAGAACAGGAACCTGCGGCCGCTATTGCCGTTGTGCTGTGGATCACCACTTTTGCCAGTAGCACACTGCTGGGAATTCCTTTGCTGATTCACGAAGGGATGTCCTTCGGCGAACTGCGCAAACTGGCGCGAGCGGAATCCGAAGCCGAAAAAGTCGGCAAACACATTGGCGCCAATGGCGTCTTAATTCCCAAGGGAGGTTTTAAGGGAAAGGAACCAGGAGATTCTCCCAAGTGAAATGCCCATTTTGTTCGTTCTCGGATGACAAGGTCATCGACTCGCGCGAAGGTCGTGTCGGCGACCTGATCCGCCGCCGCAGGGAATGCTTGAAATGCGGACGCCGGTTCACCACCTACGAGCGTATCGACGAAATCCCCTACATGGTCATCAAGAAGGACGGTCGCCGGGAGCGCTTCGACCGCCAGAAAATTCTCCAAGGATTGTTAAAATCCTGCGAGAAACGTCCCGTCCCGACAGCCAAGCTCGAAGCCCTGGTTGACGAAGTCGAGCGGTTCGTCCACGAAGCGCCGGAACGCGAGCGCACGACTAGCGAGATCGGCGAACTCCTGATGAACCGAATCAAGAAACTCGACAAAGTCGCTTATGTCCGCTTCGCTTCGGTCTATCTGGACTTCAAGGACGTCAAGGAATTTATGTCCGAACTGAAGAATCTGCTGAAGGACCGCACGAAGAAATAATCCTCGCTGACCTGAATTGCATTGATTCATCTAGATTCAATGCGCTGGCCATTGTTTTCTCGGTATGCATCGAGGGCCGCAGAGCAGTGCTACAATGCGCCAAAGTATCAAGGGGTGTGAAATGACCTCTCAACGGATAATTTCACTGTGGCTCCAATGGGCGCTGGTACTCAC
>JAOAPW010000340.1 GCA_025463105.1 Candidatus Acidiferrum typicum
TTTCCACTCCCACCCTTTTCCCCGACGTCCCGGCCCAATGGGACAGCGGATCAAGTGCCTTGCAACTACCAGGGCCTCGACCCGAACGCGTCGGCATAGCCCGTCTCGCTTCCTCCTCCCCGTTGGCTGACGCCAAGCGCGGCACGGAGTATTTCCTTTTACCCGTTCGTTCGATCCTGAATCATTGCGATTCTGACCGGGTACCGTTTACCTGGACGGTGAATCCCTACCGCGGGTGCGAATTCGGCTGCCAATATTGCTATGCGCGTTATACGCACGAATACATGGAATTGGACTCCGCCGATTTCGAACGGAAGATCTACGTGAAGCAGGATTGCGGCCCGCTTGCCGGGCGTGACCTGGCGACGGAAAAAGTTCAAGGCGAACACATCGCCATCGGCACGGCCACCGATCCGTACCAGCCGGCCGAGCGGGAATATGGCGCCACTCGCGCAATTCTCGAACAAATGGTCCTGCGCAAAGGGCTGAGCGTTTCGATGACGACGAAATCGAATCAGGTGGTGCGCGATCTGGACCTGCTGCTGCGCATCGCCGAGCATTCCACTGTGCATGTGAATCTCAGTATCACCACGTTGCGTCGTCGCCTGGCGCGGATGCTGGAGCCGCGGGCTCCGCGGCCAGACCTGCGCCTTGCGGCGGTGCGCGAGTTGCGTAATGCCGGAATCGCCGCCGGCGTTCTGGCCATGCCCGTACTTCCCGGGCTTACGGACTCGGAGGTGGATCTTGATGCTTTGGCCTGCGGCGCGAGCGAAGCGGGCGCACAATGGTTCGCCGCCAGTGTTGTGTTCCTGATGCCCGCCGCGCAGAAGCAATTTCTGCCATTCCTGGAAGCCAAGTTTCCAAAGCTTGTGCGGCGTTATCGCGAATGGTTCACACGTTCAAATTATGCGCCAGAGGCGTACCGCCGTGAAATTTCGGCGCGTGTAGCCGCGTTGCGCAAGAAATACAATCTCGGCTCGCGGCCCACGGAACCAGATCAGCAGCGCGAAAAGACGCCTCAGATGACGCTGGGATTCGGCCTTAATCCCGTGTCATAGAATCTGCAGCGACTTTGTAGCCCGGGTCTTGAGACCCGGGGATTTTTTGCGCCGCGGGAGACAAACCCCGTCTCTAAAAGAGGCGGGCTACAATGAAGGCGCGGAATCTTGTGGGGACTGTCTACCACCGTAATATTGAGATAGATCTTCCGCCGGCGTGACGCAGATTTTTCCTACGGCATGATGATGCGCGGCGTTTCCTTTGCCAGACCCATCTCCGGCGGAAATTGCGCGCGCAAGAATTCAATGAACGAGCGGGTTCGCGGGCGTCCGTTGGAGCGCAACCGCCCAAATCTCAAAAGAAACACCAGCAGATGAAAGATTTCAGAATTCTTTAACGCGGGAATTTGCGGATGTTCCGCTTCGCGCTTCTTCTCTTCGTCGATGAACTTGGCAATTGCCGCATAGAGTCCCGCCGCAACAGCTCCATCAGGAAGCTTCTCGTAGTAGATCCCGGAGAGAAGCGTACGATAAGTTTCCGCCATCGCCTGCGTGGCCGCGAAGACTTCCGTATCGGTCAGCGAAGGTTGCTCCATCGCATAAAGCAGGATCGCATGTCCCAGGCCCGACAACGTCGCCCCTCGCATCTGAATTACGTCTGGAGGCAAAACCACATCGGGAAACAATATTCCGTTTTCAGGCACCGGTTTTGCGTGCGAGCCCTCCCAACGATGCGCCGCGATCAGGTAGGCGCAATCGCTCGGACAATCGATCGTCACTTCGCGCTCGGTCCCGCAATCCACCGCACAGATTTTTTCGCCTTTGGCCGGGCAATACCGTTCGGCGCGCCGCTTGTTGCAGATCGGACAGATGGCTTTTTCGGGCAAGGATTTTCACTCCGCAAAAATTGGTTATTTTTAATGTAACAAGGTCCACTCTTCCGAGTGTAAGGTTAGCACTTGAAGCGCCAGGATTAATTCCGTACTTCGATAAATTACGCCTTGAACAGTTTTGCGGAGTTTATTCAGTTTGTCCAAATAAGGCCGTTTTGGCATCCTTTCGTTCCAGTCCAGACAAGCCTCCGCCCGGGTGCCGCGACGCTAGTAATGCGAGGCGCTCCCGGGCGTGCGTGTAAGTTGCTTTAGCGATTACTTTAGCGAATCCGGATCGGACAAATTCTTGGGTGATTTTTTGTCGAGTAAAGAGACCATCTTCTTTGCGGCCGGGGGCACAGGAACCTTACCCTCCCGAACGATCTCTTCCGCGGTCACCTTCTTGCCATACAACTTCTCGTTCGCGTTGTTGTCGGGCCTCAGCGTAGACCCTTCCAGCGAAATGCCGGCAAACAGGCCACGTGAGCGCGAGTAGGAAAGAATTTCGGCCCGTAAAGTCACATCGGTACTGGCCTGGGCGTCTCGGCCCTTTGGCCCTGCCGCGGCAGCCATGTCAGCGCCTAGTTTCACTTTACTGCTGAGAATAGCCTTGGCGCCGCGCGGATTCATGACCAGCAGAACGAAATCAGTCGCCTGGCCACCGAGTTGCAGGCCAAAGCTGCCGCCCTCCAGAGCCATCATTGAGGGTGGGCCCCAGGGGCCGGTAAAATGTTCGCCGGAACGGCAGACCATAGCGCCGCGTCCATAGCTTCCCCCGATGCCAATCGCAAACTTCACTACGGACGGGAAAACAACGATGCATTCCGCCTTATCGATCAGATCCTGCGGAATGTCGTCAGGGATATTCAGGATTTCTTCCAAAACACTGCCCGCATTTTCCAGACGGTCGGTTTCCTTCGTATCTTTCTCGTCTGCGGACAGAACGGGAAGTGAGCAAAGGAATAGAGCCAGCAGGATGGACATTACTTTTCGCATGATCTTGATTCTCCTCGAAATACGGCGTGTGGATCCCGGGCTAGACCGTACCATCATAGGGCTTCGGGGGTCCTGGCGCAATGCAGGGATATCCGTAATCTGGGGAGTTTTCCTATGTAATTGTTACCCTTGCGGTATAGCCTCGTGAAACCCGGGCGGCGTGGAATATAATCCTTCGATCGAGGATTCTTCAGGAAAGAGGCAGGATGGGTTTGACCCGAAAAATGCGCGCTCTTCTGCTTGCACGCGGTCTCTTGTGCCTGATTATCCTCATATGTGGCCGAGAAGTAGCCGCCCAATCGCGGGCCTCGAAACTTCCGAACTCGCATCGCCAGGCAGCCGAGGCCAAGCTCGCGGAGCGCTCCGACATTGTGCGATTCCGCCAACGTGTCGAAACAGCGCTGTCAGCAGCAGGTCCCGACAAAGGATTTTGGGGGGTGCTGGTTACCGATGCCGAAACGAGAGAGATCCTGTATTCGCGAAATGCCGGCAACTTTTTCTTGCCTGCCTCGGACGCAAAATTATTCACCACCGCTCTCGCGCTGGCGACACTTGGACCGGCGTATCGTATCCGGACGACAATCTCAACGAACGGCGTGCTTGATGCGAATGGAGTGCTGACCGGCGATCTGATATTGAACGGGCGAGGTGATGCGAATTTATCCAACCGGAAATTTCCATACGAGAAAAAAAGCGAGCGCGATGGTCCCACTGAAAAGGCGCTCGCAGCGCTAGCCGACGCCATCGTGGCGCGAGGCGTG
>JAOAPW010000371.1 GCA_025463105.1 Candidatus Acidiferrum typicum
GCCAATTACAATCATCAACACCCATAAACCAATAAATCCAAACAGGAATGTCCATATCGCAAAGCGGCGCTGCTTGTAGGTGTAATAACCGTTACCGAGAGGATTGGCGTCAATATAAGGAACGACCATCAGGCCGACAATAATGAGCGTCGGCATGATGACTCCGGCAATCCAGGGATCGAAATAGACCAGCATTACCTGCAGGCCGAGGAAGTACCAGGGCGCCTTGGCCGGATTCATGGTGACGTTCGGATTGGACGGCTCTTCCAGCGGCGCGTTGAGAGTGATGGACCACACCATGAGCAGCACGGTGACCAGGACTGCGGCGACAAGTTCAATGCGCAGCAGATACGGCCAGGTGTGGACTTCCTTCTCCCACTTCGGGTTCCACGGTTCCGTCTTGCGATATTCGGTTTTGGCAAGCTGAGGGTCCGCGGAGAGTTTGTCGATCAGGCGATCATTCTCGAGCGCCTGGCGGAAGGCGTACCAAACGTAGAAAGGCACAAGGAACAGAAGCGCCACGATGGGCACATTGTCCGGCGCGGAAGCAACTTCCCAGATCTGGTGCCAGTTCATATCGGCCTCAAACCTCGTCCCTAGTTTTCAGACATTCAAACTTCTTCTTCGCACTCAAACCCTGGAGAGATTCCTCACTTCGTTCGGAATGACGGCAGAAAAGTCATTCCGAAAACTGCTCATTCACAACCATCACCTCAACTACGTTCTACTGCATACCGCTTGGCCGCAAAATGACGGGCCGGTGACCCTTCTCTTCCTTAATTTCGGATTCGAGCATGACTGGAGCCGGACCAGAGATTCCGCCATCCTTACGCACGCGCCAGAAATGCAGAGCCATAAAAATACTTGCGATCAAAGGAATCGCAATGCAGTGCCAGATGTACGCGCGCAGAAGCGCGTTTGCGTCCACGATCGATCCGCCCAGCAACGCAAACCGCACGTCGTTATAGGGTGTCATTCCCAGGAGCGCGCCGAATGGACCTTCGGTTCCTAACAAGGGCGTCGCTCGAGCCATGTTCGTGCCCACGGTGACGGCCCAAAATCCCAGTTGATCGTCGGGAAGCAGGTAGCCGGTGAACGAAAGCAGCAGCGTCAGCACCATCAGGAGAACGCCAATGCACCAGTTGAATTCGCGCGGGCGCTTGTAGGAACCTGTCAGAAATACGCGAAACATGTGCAGCCACACGGCGATAATCATCAAGTGCGCGGCCCAGCGATGCATGTTGCGCAGGAGTTTGCCGAAGGGCACGTCGTTTTCAAGATAGAGAATGTCGCGGAAAGCCTGCACCTTGCTCGGGTGGTAGTAAAACATCAACAGGACGCCAGTGAAGGTGAGGACGATGAACAGGTAAAACGTGATGCCGCCCATGCCCCAGGTGAATTTATATTTTACGGCGTCGCGATTGACTTTGGCAGGGTGCAGGTGGAAGAAAACGTTGGACAGGACCGAGAGCGCGCGATTGCGCGGAGTTTCGTCATGCTTGACGCGGAAGATCGAGCGGAATAGCTGGGTCTTTTCAGGCTCTTTCAAGCCCTCCAGTTCTTCCTTGCCCTTTACCTTAATCGTTTCCTTAAGGTCCGTGACGTCCTGGCGGACACGGTCAAGTAACCCCGTACCCTTCTTATCGCCGTTTTCTTCGGCCATCCCGAGCCCCCTCAGCTGGTCCCAAGTATTGGGGAAATCCCAGAAACAATTATCGAATGAAATGTTTAACTGTAGCCCGCGTCTTTCCCTTGATTCGGGGCACCCTGGACGCGGGGTTTCGTCGCACCTTATTCTAACCTCTCATCCCGGTCGAACCGGGATGAGCTACAAAACCTAAACCGGCAGATACGCGCCCGGGTCGTTAAATTGATTCACGCCGGCGCGCGGGTCGTCCATATATAGCCTGCTGGTATCGACAATCAGTTTCCCTGTGGCATCCATCGCCACGTGCGCACGATCCATGGGGCGTGGCGCGGGGCCTTCGAAGTTCACACCCTCACTGTCGTAACCGCTTCCGTGGCAGGGACACTTGAACTTGTTTTCTGAGGATTTCCATTCCGGTGTGCATCCCAGGTGAGTGCACCGCGCGAAAATAACGAAAATGCGATCCGGTTCGCGAATGATCCACACGCGATTAGTCATCAAGTAACGCTGGTCGATTCCCAGCGAAAAATCAGCGGGGTACCCGATATTAAAGACTGTGTTGGGTTCGTACAGGGCGCGCGGGAAGAAAAATCTCAAAAACATCAGCAGGTTGATGCCAAGGTAGCCGTAAATCATGCCCCAAATCACGCGCCGCCGCATCTTATCGGGCGGTTCCGCGCTGTCGGCTTTACTTTTTGCCGCCGGCTTTGCTGCTGCCGGAGGAGTTGCTTTGGGTACTGCGGCTGTCGGTGTTGTCGGGGGTGCCGCCGTGGTTCCGTCTACTGGGTCGGCCATAATGGCGCGAATCAACCTCTCAATAAAGATTATAAATCGGATGAAATCAAACTACCAAGATCAGCACCCTTATATATTCTGCGAACGGCTCTGTGTCAAGGCGAAATCCGAATTGTGCTAAAGGGGAGAGCCCCATGCGCCAAGAGCTTATCACAGAAATCGCGCGGGTAAAGAGTACAGAGGAGCTAACAGCACTCACTTTGGATTTGGAGAGAGCGAACAGCCGCCCGTCCCAAGAGCGGACGGAGTCTACAACTGCCGCTAGGGGCACGCCCCTTTTCAAACTGAGACACCACCAAGGATCAGGCGATAGCTTTCAGGACCAGGTCTGCCAGTGCGGAAATGAATGTGGGCGAATCGCCGACAGCAGGCATCATTTCAAATTGCTCGACACTGAGTTTGTGAGCTTCTTCGCGGGCTTCAATATTGATTTCGTGAAGAGTCTCAATGTGTTCGGTGACGAACGCGACGGGGACAACCAGCAGTTGTTTTTCTCCCGCGCGCGCAAGTTTCTCGATTGTTTCCGTCAACGAAGGCGACAGCCACTTGCGGCGACCTACTTTGCTCTGGTAGCAAAGCGTGTGCGGATTTTTCCACCCGCCGCGCTGCCTCACAAGACGAACCGTTTCCTCCACGTGTTTGGCGTATGGATCGCCGCGCTCGATGAGGCTCAGCGGCAGGCCGTGCGCGCTGAAAACGATGTGCGCGCGATCCGGTTCGCTGAAGTGAGTCAGGGAGAGTGCGATTTTCTCGGCGATCGACTGAATATAAAGCGGGTGGTCGAAAAACTTTTCTATAACGTGCGTGCGAGGAACGTCTCCGTTCGGATTGTAGAGCCGCTTCCATTCCTTGAGGCTGCTGGACGTAGTCGCAAATGAATACTGGGGATACATAGGAAGAAGAACCAGTTCCGGCGCGCCGCGCGCGTTCACTTCAGCCACGGCTTCCGCGGTGAGCGGGTTCCAGTAGCGCATGGCAATGAAGCATCGCGCGTCGCAGTACGGTGCGAGAGCCGCTTCCAGTGCGCGGGCTTGCCGCTCCGTGAGCAGACGAATGGGTGAGTGGCCGCCGATCGCGTCGTAATGCTCGCGAACCATGCCGGCGCGCTTCCGCGCGATATAGCGCGCGAGCGGTCGCCGCGCAAACCATGCTCCGAAGAAATCGATAATGTCAGGATCGCAAAAAAGGTTGTAGAGAAACGGTTC
>JAOAPW010000115.1 GCA_025463105.1 Candidatus Acidiferrum typicum
GATTCCGAATGGCGCCTCAACCTCGAGGCAATCGCAGAGAAATACGGAGAGAACGAGGCTCGCAAGCTCGCGGAAGAGCAGCGCCTGAGCGACGATTTGACTCGAGCGGGAAAATTGCCTGCGGTCACGTGGGAGAAAATCATCGAACACATCGAGCACTCCGCAGCGCTGGCCGGCGCAGGTCACGTTGGCCTGGGATCGGATTTCGACGGTGCCTTCATGCCCGCCGGCATGGAGGACGCCTCGAAGTTTCCGAGAATCACCGAATCTTTACTGCGACGCGGCCATTCAGAGTCAGATGTCCGCAAGATTCTGGGAGAAAATACTCTCAGCGTGATGGCCGAAACAGAGCGCGTCGCGTCTGAAATTCAGAAGGAGAAATTTTGAGACATCGATCGCAATTGTCTTCGGATGTCGCATGAACACGAAGAGAACGCCGTTCAAGACCGCGTGAACGGGGAAAATAGTCATAACGAAGAAGTTATATAACAGGAGCTAGTAAGACAATCAAAAGCACGGCATAATGTTCCCGCAAACAGGAGGTAAAGAGACTTCATGCGTCATTACAGCAAGATCCTGATCCTCGCAGCGTTATCCATTGCTCTACCCGCGGCCGCGCAAACACCGAGCCCCGCGAAGAAACCGGCGCCACCCGCAAAAGCGCCGGCGGCGAAGGCCACTCCGTTTGATCCGGCGCTGCTCCGGCCGGAAACACTGCGCGCGAAGGCTCCGGATACCTATGACGTGAAATTTGTGACTACCGCGGGCGACTTCACCGTAAAGGTTACGCGCGCCTGGGCGCCCAACGGCGCTGACCGGTTCTATAACCTGGTTCGCCATCATTTCTATGACGGCGCCGCGTTCTTCCGCGTCCTGCCAGGATTCATGGCGCAATTCGGGCTAAGTCCGTATCCCGAGGTTTCTCACGCGTGGGAACAAGCCAACATCAAGGACGATCCCGTCGTACAGAGCAACGCGCGCGGCTATATCACCTACGCCATGGCCGGACCGAATACGCGTACGACACAAGTATTCATTAACTACGGCAATAACCAACGTCTGGACCGCGACGGCTTCGCCGCCTTTGGGCAGGTCACCGACGGGATGGACATTGTTGATAAGCTTTACGGAGGCTATGGCGAGGGTGCTCCTGGTGGTCGCGGTCCAGATCAAGGGTTAATTGGGACTCGCGGCCGGGCCTATCTCCAACAGAATTTTCCACACTTGGATACGATCAAGAGCGCGACAGTAGTCACTGGCGCGCCAACGACTCCTGCGAGCAAGTAATCATTGGGGGGCGGCTGCGGTCGAATTTAAGGCTAATCGTGTATGTCTCCGTTAATTTGAATCTGACACAGTTGAACTGATTGAACGGACGCAAAAGATGGTTTCCCCTAGCCTGGAGAAAACAGGAACTCTCGGCAGAGAACACTCCGGCGCTCTGGAATCGGCGCGCACTCGGGGGTCTGTCTGGAGCGCGTGGCTTGAGAGGGACCAGGTCATCGCAGTTTACTTCGCCTTTACCGCCTGCGTTATCCACTTCCTGTTCAACGGCGGGTACGGATATTTCCGGGACGAACTCTACTACGCTGCTTGCGGACAGCATCTCGCCTGGGGATATGTCGATCAGGCTCCACTGATAGCCGTAATTGCGCGATTGTCGCGAATGATGTTCGGCGACTCCCTGCGCGCGTTGCGCTTTTTCCCGGCTCTGGCTTCCGGCGCGAAGATACTTCTTACGGGCTGGATCGTCCGCGAACTTGGCGGACGCCGCTTCGCGCAAGTGCTGGCGGGCACGGCAATGCTCTTATGTCCTATCTACCTGACCATGGACAATTTTTTGTCCATGAACGCGTTTGAGCCCGTGTTGTGGATGCTTTGCGTGGCCATTGCGCTGCGAATTATTCGTACCGGCCAGCAACAACTTTGGGTGCTCTTCGGGCTGGTCGCAGGCATTGGAATATTGAATAAACACTCCACGCTGCTGTTTGGTTTTGGCTTTTTCCTCGCATTACTCGTCACCCCGCAACGGCGTCTCTTGCAAAGCGTCTGGATTTGGGCCGGAGCTCTCCTCGCGTTCGCCATGTTTCTGCCAAATTTATTTTGGGAGATTAAAAATCATTGGCCCACGCCGGAAATTCTTCGCAACGTGGACCAATACAAGAATGCGCATGTCTCCTGGCTCGGCTTTATCGGCCAGCAGGCGTTGCTGATACACCCCCTGGCGACGCCAATATGCCTTGCGGGACTTTGGTATTTTCTATGCAGCCGCAAGGGCAGGGAATACCGCCTTCTCGGCTGGACCTACCTGTTCATTCTGCTTCAGCTTCTGATATTTCGAGGACGGATTTACTACCTTGCGCCTGCATACCCGATGCTTTTTGCCGCAGGCGCCGTAGCGATCGAATCCTGGGTTGAAAACCGGGCGCGGGCTCCGCTTGGAGCCTGCCAAGATGGGGTGCGGGCTCCACTTGGAGCCTGCCAGAATAAAGTCCGGGCTCCATTGGGCCAGAATTGGAATTGGATCAAAACAGTTATTCTAGCTCCGCTCGCCGTCGGTGGTCTTGTCGCTGCGCCGCTTGCTATGCCCATCCTGCCTCTCGATACCGCCGCCTCCTACGCAAATTTCTGGGATGTGAACCGCGTGCGAGTGGAAGTCCAACCAAGCGGAAAGCTTCCCCAATTTTTTGCGGACATGATGGGGTGGCAGCAGCAGGTAGCGGCCGTCGCAGACGTGTTCCACTCTCTAACTGCAGCCGATCAATCAAAGACCGCAATTCTGGCCAGGAATTACGGCCAGGCCGGCGCGATCGAATACTTCGGACCGTCATATGGTTTGCCGCGGCCCATCAGCGGTCACAATAATTACTACCTTTGGGGTCCACAACAATATACCGGGGAAATTGTCGTCACGGTGGGGATTCCACTCGATAAGTTGCAGCCGCTTTTTAATCACATCGAACTGGCGACCACAATCCAAAACGAATACGCTATTCCTGAAGAAAATAACTTGCCTGTGTATATCTGCCGCGAACCGAAATTAACTCTGCAGCAAGCCTGGCCAAGCCTGAAGTTTTACGGATAAGATATTCGTAGCACAGACCTCAGTCTGTGTGGTTTTGATTTGGGTGTGGCCTTGAGCAGAACCCAAAGAAAAACCACACAGGCTGAAGCCTGTGCTTCATAAACTCCCGGCCTACGCCACGCCGAGAATCGTAACCAGTTCGCGCACCGAAGCGACAGACTTCTCCAGCGCAGCTCTTTCCTCCGCGGTGAGCTTGATCTCGATGATCTGCTCGACGCCGCGAGCCCCAAGTTTTACAGGCACGCCGACGTAAAGTCCTTTCACGCCATATTCCCCCTCAAGGTATGCGGCGCACGGCAGAATTTTCTTTTTATCCTTGAGAATAGCCTCCACCATTTCGACGACCGCCGCTGATGGCGCGTAGTAGGCCGAACCAGTCTTCATCAAATTAACAATTTCCGCGCCGCCCTTTCGAGTGCGATCCACGATCGCAGCAATGCGATCCGCAGGCAGCAGGTCGGGCAGGGGAATGCCCGCAACCGTCGAGTAGCGTGGCAAAGGCACCATGTCGTCGCCGTGCCCTCCGAGAACGAACGAATGCACGTTCTCAACCGAAACGTTCAATTCCGTAGCGACGAAGGTGCTCATGCGCGCAGAATCGAGCACGCCTGCCATACCCATCACGCGGCCCTTTGGGAAACCACTCACCTTGTACGCAACCTGAACCATGGCGTCGAGGGGATTCGTTACCATAATGAGGATTGCATTCGGCGAATACTTGGCGACTTGTTCGACGACGGCCTTAATGACGTCGTAATTCGCCTTCAGCAAATCGTCGCGGCTCATTCCAGGTTTGCGCGGGAATCCTGCGGTAATCACAACAACGTCGCTATTTGCTGTTTCCTTGTAATCGCCGGAGGCTGTCGAAATGCCGGTAACGCGCGAATCAGACCCCGTAATCGGCGTCGATTCGAGCATATCGAGAGCCTTGCCTGCCGGAGGTCCGTCAAGAATATCGGTCAGCACTACGTCGGCGAGTTCCATATCCACAATTCGCTGCGCCGTTGTTGATCCCACGAATCCACCGCCGACAACCGTCACCTTCTTCCGCATCAGTCCGTTCTCCTATTCAGATTGAATATATGAGTGCTGAAATTTTTTTCGACAAGAGCGACGCGTCTACTTTGCCACCACCTGCGACTGCATATTCTCGATGATGGCGGTGGCAAACGCGGAGGTAGTTACTTTGGTCGCCCCTTCCATCATCCGCTCGAGGTCGTAGGTCACGCGTTTCTGCGCGATGGTTCGTTCGATCCCTGCCTCAATCAATTGGCCCACTTCTTTCCATCCCATGAAATCAAACATCATTACGCCCGACAGCATTACTGAACTCGGGTTGATTACATCCTTGTCCGCATACTTGGGTGCCGTGCCGTGCGTGGCTTCGAAGCAGCCATACCCATCGCCGATATTCGCGCCGGGAGCCATGCCGAGCCCTCCCACTTGCGCCGCGCAGGCATCCGAAATGTAATCACCATTCAAATTAGGCGCGGCAAGCACCTGGTATTCATCGGCGCGCGTGACGACCTGCTGGAAAATCGAATCCGCGATGCGATCGTTGATCAGGACCTCCTGCTTCCACTTTCCCTGCCCGTGCGTCGCATAAATTTGGTCCAGCACCTGTTTCACTTCGTCGCACACGGATTTGCGGAAAGCTTCCGTGCCATGTTCCATCCCGGGTTCGATCATCGCGGCGTTCTGCTCGACTGTGAGCTGTGGGTTGCGGTCTCGATTGTCCACGATCCAGCTTTCGCGTTCCGTGATAATTTGGCTGCGGAATTCATCTCTTGCCAGATCGTAGCCCCAGTCGCGAAAAGCGCCTTCGGTAAATTTCATTATGTTGCCTTTGTGCACCAGCGTCACGACGCGTTTCTTGTTTGCCAGCGCGTATTCGATCGCGCGGCGCACCAGACGCTTCGTTCCAGTGGGCGAAATCGGCTTGATCGCCACTCCCGAATCGGTGCGAATCTGTTTTGGCCCTCCGCCCAGCATGTCCTTATTCAAAAACTCAATGAGCTTTTTTACTTCGGGCGTGCCGGATTTCCACTCGATCCCGATGTACACATCCTCGGTATTTTCGCGATAGATAACGACGTTCATCCGCTCGGGATGCTTCACTGGAGAAGGAACGCCCGCAAAATAACGCACTGGCCGCACGCAGGCGTAAAGATCCAGAAGTTGACGCAACGCCACGTTCAGCGACCGAATTCCGCCGCCCACTGGCGTAGTCAGTGGTCCTTTAATCGATATTCGAAAGTCGCGAACGGCCTCCACGGTTTCCTCGGGCAGCCACTGCTTGAATTCGTTGAACGCTTTTTCTCCCGCGAACACTTCATACCAGGCAATCTTGCGTTTCCCGCCGTAGGCCAGTTCGACCGCCGCGTCAAAAACGCGCCGCGACGCCTTCCAAATGTCGCGCCCGGTTCCGTCTCCTTCAATAAAGGGAATGATTGGATTGTCAGGGATGACGAATTTGCCGCCCACATAATCAATCGCTTTTCCATCCTGCGGAATGGCCCTGCCGTTGTACGTTTGCTTCATGTCAATGCCCCTCAGTGGGTTGGAATGCTAAGCGCGCAAGTTGAAAAGAATAACACAGTCGACGGTCCGCGGCACTCCGATGGATGCAAAATCGGCGAGTAATGGCGGGATGTGAAGTGACCTGGGAGCGCCAATCTCCTGATTGGCGTTTCGGGATTGAACGGCTGTCCCGCAAATGTGGTTAGGCTCGCGCAACGACGCGGTTCCGGCCCGTACGCTGAGTAGTGGTCTTTTTCTTGGTACACGTGTCCGTTGGCTTCTTTCGAAAGAACTGCGTGAGATTGACCGTACGGCCGGGAAGTACCGCCTGCACCTCAATCCTGCCCCCGAGAGCTTCGATATAATCTCCGAGAGTGTTCACCATCATACCGGGCCGCTTTTCCAGGCGCGAGACGGCAGCCTGTGTTGTCTTGAGCTTCCTGGCGAGCGTGACTTGAGTGATTTGCAAAGCTTCGCGCAGATCGCGCAGCTCCATCTTCCTCAAGTCCTGCATGGCCAGTGCCTGAGCGCGGGTCTGTTGCCGCTTCGTCATCGTCCGATTCTTAATGTCACGCCAACTCGCTCGCATAGTCCCTCCTAAATCAGCCCCTCGTCTCCGAGTTCTTCCAGATAGCGTTTATAGATTTTATCTGCGGCAGCGATAGCCGATTTGTACCACTTCTTGTCGGCCTTGCGGCCACCGAGCAGCAGGATTCCCACTCTGCGTGGATCGAACGCAAAGAGAATTCGGTAGGCATCGCCCGCGTGCTGAACTCTCAGCTCCTTCATGTTCGGGTGGTGGGAGCCTTTGAGGTGGTCCACATCCGGCCTGCCGGGAGCTGGGCCAACCTGTTCGAGAAGATCGATTTTGCGGGCAACAGAAATTCGTTCGGCATCGGTTAGCCCGGCGAACCATTCCTGGAATTCGCCCTGCCTTCGATCTCCCATACCATCGATGTAATATTACACTGAGGGCATACTCATGTCAACTTTAAACAAAAACGCCCCGATTACATCGGGGCGTTTTGTCGATTGAGAAAGACCGGGCCGGCAAATCCACCGTACACGGAAACCTAGATATCGTAATAGAGATGGAACTCATACGGGTGCGGCCGCATCCGAACGGGATCCGATTCGTTTTTCCGCTTGTAGTTGATCCAGAGTTCGATGAATTCCTTGGTGAAGACGTCGCCCTCCAGCAAGAACTTGTGATCTTTGCTGAGTTCTCCGAGCGCCTCGTCGAGCGAGCCGGGCATGGAAGCGATGCTGCTCGCCTCTTCCGCGTCCAGCTCGAAAATATCTTTATCGAGCGGCTGGCCGGGATCGATTTTGTGCTTTATGCCGTCCAGGCCGGCCATCAACATGGCGGAGAAAGCCAAGTATGGATTGCATGACGGGTCCGGAGGACGGAACTCAAGTCGCTTGGCCTTGGGGCTTGCGGAATACACTGGAATACGAACGGCAGCCGAGCGGTTGCGCTTGGAATATGCCAGGTTCACAGGAGCTTCATAGCCGGGCACCAGGCGCTTGTAGGAGTTCGTGCCCGGAGCGATGATGGCCGAAAGCGCGCGAGCATGTTTGAGCAAACCGCCCGCGTACCACAGCGCCATCTGCGAAAGCCCCGCGTAGCCGTCTCCCGCAAACAATGGCTTGCCTTTCTTCCACAACGATTGGTGCGTATGCATCCCGGAACCGTTGTCGGAAAAAATCGGCTTGGGCATGAATGTCACGGTCTTTCCATACTGGTAGGCCGTGTTCTTCGCGACGTATTTATACTTCATCATGTTGTCGGCGGATTTCAGCAGCGTATCGAAACGCAGGTCGATTTCCGCCTGTCCGGCAGTCGCCACCTCGTGGTGATGGCACTCCACATCCATCCCGATCTGCATCATCTTCAAAACCATTTCCGATCGCAGGTCTTGGAAGTGGTCGGCGGGCGGAACGGGGAAGTATCCTTCCTTATACCGGGGCCGGTAACCGAGATTTTTCCCTTGATCGCTTTCCTCGCGGCCCGAATTCCAGCGACCCTCATCCGAATCGATGAAATAAAAACCGTGCTGGGGCGCCTGATCGAAACGTATGCTGTCAAAAATAAAAAATTCAGCTTCGGCGCCGAAGAAAGCCTGGTCGGCAAGCCCGCTGGAGGCGACATAGGCCTCCGCCCGCTTGGCCACATGGCGTGGATCGCGGTGATAGGGTTTTTGTGACAGCGGGTCGGTCGCGTCGCCGATCATTACCAGCGTCGGTGTATCGCGGAATGGATCGATGAACGCAGTATCAGGATCCGGCATCAGCAGCATGTCCGATTCATGAATCGAGGCCCATCCACGAATCGAGCTGGCATCGAAGCCAAAGCCTTCCTTGAAGGATTTTTCGTCCAGTTCGCCGATGGGGTAGCTGACGTGCTGCCAGATGCCGGGCACATCAACAAATCGAAGGTCGAGAATCTTCGCGTTATTTTTCTTTGCAAATTCAAGTACGCCTTTTGGGTCCATTCGCTCTCCTTAGGATAGTAAGTAGGAATGTTGGCCGTCCCGCCAGGGGAAATCGGGAATGTACTCAAAGCGGGCAGGACCCGTCAAGCGGACCGTCTGTGTTTTTTTAGATAGACCGGATAGAAATTCTTAATGAAATCGCTACGATACTCGGCGTTCGCGAGGGGGCGCACCGTTACGAGCGAAGCTAAAAGAGAAGATGGAAGCGAAGTGTCAAAGCAAAATCAGTCGTAATACTCCTGGCCAAGGTGCGTAATCAAGTCCTCTCCCATCATCCAGCGCAGCGTATTCTTCAATTTCATCGATTGGATGAAGAGATCGTGCTCCGGATAGAGCTCCGGGGCGCACATCGGCGATTTGAAGTAGAAACTCAGCCATTCCTGAATGCCGCGCATGCCGGCGCGCTTCGCGAGGTCCAGGAACAATACTAAATCGAGCACAATCGGGGCGGCCAAAATCGAGTCGCGGCAGAGAAAATCCACCTTGATCTGCATTGGGTAACCAAGCCAGCCGAAGATGTCAATGCTGTCCCAGCCTTCTTTGTTGTCGCCGCGCGGCGGATAATAATTGATGCGCACCTTGTGGTGAATCTTGCCGTAAAGAGCTGGATACAGCTTCGGCTGCAAAATATATTCGAGTACACCCAGCTTCGATTCTTCCTTTGTCTTAAACGATTCGGGATCCTCCAAAACTTCACCGTCACGGTTTCCCAGGATGTTGGTCGAAAACCAGCCATCCATCCCCAGCAGTCGAGCCTTGAATCCTGGAGCGAGAATCGTCTTCATCAATGTTTGACCGGTCTTGAAATCCTTGCCGCAAATCGGCACGCCGTGTTGCTTGGCGAGTTCGGTGAGCGCTGGCACGTCCACGGTCAGATTGGGAGCTCCGTTCGCGAAGGGCACACCGCTCGTGATGGCCGCCCAGGCATACAGCATGGACGGCGCGATTGCCGCGTGATTCGCCTTCATTGCCGCCTCGAATGTTTCGGGCGTCGCGTACACAGCGTGGGGCTTCAGGAAAATTTCCGTCGA
>JAOAPW010000379.1 GCA_025463105.1 Candidatus Acidiferrum typicum
ATTCGCGTTGGGGATTGATTGAGGGCTGGTCAGCCGAAAGTGTTATGCAGCAGCTTGAGGTTTTTCGCGGCTTCGAGCAAGCATACTTGAACTTCTTCGGACCGGGCTCGTGGGGACGATATACGTATTACAATCCAGTTGGTCCGGTTGCGATTACCGATCAGGCTTTCGAAATAGAGTCCTCGGCCTCGATTTCCCAGGCTGATGTGAGTTACCGGCTGAAGGGGCTGGTCAACTCGGTCCAGCCCTCGCTTGAAAACAACGAAAACGTGGATCCGAACTCTGCCGTCAAAGAATACTTTGACCAAATCCGGAACTTGCTAAAGCAAACTGCCAGGCTTTACAGCCAACTCGCTAAGACTCACGCACAACCTCACTTCATCAATAGTGAAATCGCGTCGATCCGAACGGCAGTTGCGCAAGCAGAGAAGGACGTGCCGAAGTTGACCTCCATCTTGCCGAGCGTGAAGTTACCCGCAAGCAGTGCCTGGATGTCCCATAACGAATGGGCCGGTAGCGACGGAACTGTGCAAGTAGCAATCGGCGAAACCGGCTCCGGAGTCACAGTTGAGCAGAGTTACGCTGGTGGCAACGGCAGCATGACGGGTACATTCATTCTAACAATCATCCCGTACAAAGACGTCGGAAGCGTTCAGCTTCAACCCCCAATGAGAAGTGACGACAACAGATGGACCATTCGTCTTCAGTCGGCTGGTAATCAGTTCGCGGAGGTATTGACTAGTCCTGAACGCAAAACTACGAAAGGGATCCTTCGTGCTGTCAATTACACGAGTACGAATTCATTCGTACATCTGGATTTCTACAATTCTGCTGACGCAAAAGATGCGTATTCATATTTCTTATACCATACGCAGCTAGGCCGATAACAGAAACGAAGGTCGCGCCCTTTCTGCGTGAATCCGGTTTGGAAGATTGGCTTTAGAAGGTATGGCGGAGAGAGTGGGATTCGAACCCACGGTTGAGTTTCCCCAACACACGCTTTCCAAGCGTGCTCCTTAAACCGCTCGGACATCTCTCCGTACCGTTTCGAGTTCATTTAGACTAACAGAAAGCTTCGACGAGAAGAAGGTCGCTTCGGCGCTGTGCAACCCGCGCTTGACACCCCTGAATGCCTGCCATAAGGTTTCGCTCGTAGAGCAGAGCTACGACGTGCATTTCAGATTTCGTCGAGCCGTCATTTTATTTCCGGGTTTATTTCTGGGGGAATCATGCCGAAAATGCGGGCTGTGCAGGTCCCGGCCGCCAAAGGGCCGTTTCAACTGGTGGAACGGGATATTCCGGAGCCGGCTGCTGGACTCGTGCGGATTAAAGTGCAAGCTTGTGGCGTCTGTCACAGCGATGAATATGCCAAGGAAGGTTCGCGCCCGGGCATTCAGTACCCGCGCATCCCAGGGCACGAAGTCGCTGGAATCATCGACGCTCTGGGCGCCGGCGTCGCTGGATGGGAAGTCGGGCAACGAGTCGGAGTCGGCTGGCACGGCGGACATTGCGGCTACTGCAACTCCTGCCGCCGCGGCGATTTCGTGACGTGCTCGAAAGCCAGGCAGATCACGGGGCTCACCCGCGACGGAGGTTACGCGGACTTCATGATCGCTTCCGCCGATGCGCTCGCGTTAATTCCAAGCGAGCTTTCCGCGGTTGAGGCAGGACCGCTGCTCTGCGCAGGAGTGACGACGTTCAATGCATTGCGCAATAGCGGTGCGCGGCCGGGAGATCTCGTTTGCGTACTCGGAGTCGGCGGCCTTGGCCACATGGCTATTCAATTCTCCGCGAAAATGGGGTTCGATACGGTCGCCATCGCCCGAGGAAAAGACAAAGAACCGCTCGCAAAAAAGCTCGGTGCGAAACATTATATCGATAGCGAATCGCAAAACGTGGCTGGCGAGATGGAAAAATTGGTTGGAGCCAAGGTCATTCTGTCGACGGTCACCAGTGGAAAAGCAGTGAACGCAGTGATGGGAGGTCTGGGTATCAACGGCAAACTTATTCTGGTTGGTAATCCCGATCAACCGCTTGAGGTGCAAGGGCGACTCCTGATCGCCGCACGCCGCTCGATCACCGGCTGGCCTTCCGGCAACCCCATTGATTCGCAGGATACGTTGGCTTTCTGCGCACTCACCGGTGTGCGGCCCATGACCGAGGTGTTTCCACTGGAGCGTGCCGCGGAAGCCTACGAACGAATGATGAGCGGCAAAGCACGGTTTAGAGTCGTAGTGACCACCGGACTTTAGCTGAGCGGATAGCGGTCTGTCCCGTGACTGTAGCTCACCTCTTCAGAGGTGAGGCTCTTTCCCACAATTACTGGAAAATTCCCAGCGTTTGCCCCTTCGCGCTCGCTCAGGACGAGAGACGCGGTCTACAATTACAGGACACAACGGGTACCGAATTCGTTTCCTAACACGCATACCCTGCAACGCAGTTGAACCCCAAACGATGTATGGCGGCGAGGTCCTTCTTCAGTTCCTCGACATCAAAATGTTCGCGCATTGTGATTCCAACTTTTTGCCCGGCGGGTCTTGAAAATATTAGTTCCAATCGAGTTTCGCCGGACACGAATACGTTTTCTCGCACTTGCCGCTGGCGCTCGGTAACCTTCCTGATAATTTTATCCACGGCGTCTGCTTCGGTGAGCATGATTCCCAACAATTCATCAAGCACACGGACACCTTTTTCTTGTACCGGCGCGTTGACCAGCTTCACGGCTGCTTCTGTTTCCTGTGCCGTCGATTCCCTCTTCTCCGCAACCGCGGGCAGCGCGGCGTGTTGTTCAAGCATCAACTGCGCGGAACGCCGCAGCAAATCCGCGTGATCCGGCGGCATCTCTTTAGCAGCCGTCTCCAAAAAGTCAGCCACAACGCGCGCTAACTGCCTGTTCTGCTTCACAGCCTTAACCTCACATCCTTACTATCGGCAAGAGGCGGGCTGAGGGTCACTGATGCGCTATGCCGATGTGCTGTTTAACACATCGTTGTATCTACCCCCAATTCCATTGAGTGAAGACTCGTTGACGATGGCTTACAGTTTTCAACAACGAACCGACTCGTCGTTATCAAAGTTTTTATGCGCCGGCCGG
>JAOAPW010000120.1 GCA_025463105.1 Candidatus Acidiferrum typicum
ACGACGGAAACCGGAACGGCGCCTAATTTAAGTGCCAGGACAATGCACGCGAGCAAAACCGTAGCCAAGGCGGCGCAGGTCCAAAGCAATCGCTTGAGCGTCAGTGGATGCACGCGCAGGCCTCCTCGGTGAAATCCACGGGCGCTGCGGGATGAATATCGTGCGCCGCGAAAGATTCGGAATGGAATGCGCGCGCCAGTTGTTCGACGGCGTCCACCATGCGCGGTGCCGGGCGATTGATAGCATCGCTGACGACGACAATGTTTCCGCGGCGCAACGCGTCCAGTTCCCGCCAGCCGGGTCGTATGCGCAGCAAATCGATATCACGCTGCGCGTCCGCGGAATGCGCGTTGGCAAAGACGAGAAATTCCGGCTGCAGGCGGAGAATCTCCTCGAAACTGATGCGCGGCCATTCGGCCGTCGCGTCGACAACGGAACGCGCCCCGGCGCGGCGCAGTGCGTCGGCGATAAAAGTGTCCCGGCCAACGGTGATCAGCGGATCGGTCCAGACGACAAAGAGCACGCGACGCGGGGTGGCGCCGGAGATGCGCCGGTCGAGATTGAAAAGCCGTTCGCGAAGACCTGCGGCCAGCGGCGTGGCGGTTTTTTCCGCTTCGAGAACCTTGCCGATATGTTCGATGGACGTGATCATGTCGGCGACCGAGTGAGGATCGGTAGCGTACACAGGCACGCCGATTCGCGCCAGCGCATCCACAGTTTCGCGCCGGTTGATGGCTGTGGCCAAGACCAGATCGGGCTTGAGCGCCACGACCTGCTCAAGATTTGGATTCACGGGTCCGCCCACATGCGGTTTTTTGGACGCTTCAGCCGGATAATCACAAAAATCCGTGTCGCCGGCCAGGCGATCGCCTTGGCCTAAAGCAAAAACAATTTCCGTGAGGTTTGGGGCGAGCGAAACGATGCGCTTCACGCCAGCTCGAACTTGCACAGGCCGGCCAGCTTCATCCGTAAACGACCGGGGAATAGGCGCGGCATCCTGCGGTCCGAAACCAGCTGGCGCGGTTCCCATCTGTGCAGACGCGGGCGTGCCGAACGGAAGCAAAAAAAGCAGCACCATCCATGGACGTAATGCGGCGATTCGCTTAATTGCGAGGGTTGCCTTTGCCGAATTGTACGTCCAGTTGTGCGATTTAAATTTCATCGAAATCGTTTTGTGCCAAGAAGTAGCACAGGCTTCAGCTTGTGTTCTGTTGAACTAATCAAAGGTCAAAACCACACAGGCTGAAGCCTGTGCTACTAAAAAAAACGCCCCACGAGAAAATGGGGCGCAACGCCACACCCTTTCTCGCGAAGAGTGCTGGCACCAACGGCCTGGGAGGGTGTCCTGACTTACGGCATTTCGCCGATTACAGTGGCGGGACCGTGGCCGATTCGCACGGCCTTCCCCCGCTTCCCATGCCTGAATATTGTCGGAACGCAGTCTATGTCGCACTCTGCCCGGTGTCAACTCGAGGCGCTACGGGAGCCTGTTATGTCCGTACGGTGTTCTGTTCATCGGCTTCTTCAGCCCAGTGGACATCATCGATCCACCAGCGTCCCGAGTGGCGAATTAATGTGAATCGCGCGCGGTACTGTCTTTCATCAGAGCCGCGAAGGTGGATTTCCAGCGTTACACCCAGACCGGTTTGAGCCAGCGCGCCGGAGCGTAACACCTCTCCGTGGAACATTCGCCAATGCGTGACGATTAATTCGTGCCATACATCGAAGGAAACCTGCTGGCGATAGCGCTCCGAGAACATATCGTAAGCTGGGCGGAATTGGCCGCGATCGACTGCGCGGAGCTGGGCGCGCACGAGTTCCTGCGGGCCGCTTGAGTTGGAGCCGAAGGGCGAATTCACGCGAACGAGAATCCATGCTGAGAGCGCAAAGGCGGCCAGAGTCAGAGAGAGCAACAGCAGGAGATTGTGTCGCAGATGGCTCTTTCGTGACGCGTCCTCCGCACTGGAAACGCCACGTTGCTGTGTCGTCCAATCCGCAGGCGCGCTGGAAACAAGTTCTACGGACGAATCGAAAGAAGGCTGCGCGTTGACGACGGGCGCAGCTTCAGATTCCTTTTCCTGAGATTTGTCGTCCGGACCATCGAGAGGTCCTCGGGGAATATCGAGCGGGTCGTCCATGACAAATCGTCCGTGCGCTGAGCGGCGCGCACAGCCTCTTAACGATTCTTCCACTCCGGCTTGCGTTTTTCAATAAGGGCGCGCAAACCCTCCTGGGAATCTTCCAGGCGGTACAGCTCGTTCAGAAAAATACTCATGGAATTGCGCAGAGCCTCACGCAGCGAAAGTCCCATGCCGCCGATGACGGCTTTCTTGGCCATGCCCAGCACGGCGCCGGACTGCGCCGTAATTTTGGAGACCAGCTCGTTCACCGCGGTCGCGAGCTGCGCTTCTGGTACCAGGCGGTTCACCAAACCCAGGTCGCGCGCCCGCTCGGCGGTGATAGCTTCGCCGGTGAGCACAAGTTCAAGAGCGCGTTTCGGGCCGATGATGTGAGGAAACATCGTCGAGGCAAGTGGAGGAAACACTCCGATGGTAATTTCCGGGAGAGCGAAGCGAGCCCGGGGAGTGGCTATAACCAGATCGCCGTAGGCGATGAGTTCCGCGCCTCCGCCGATGGCCGCGCCGTCCACCACCACTAAAACGGGTTGCGGAGCTTCCACCATGGCGATACACGCGGCATGAAACGCGTCGAGCATTGAAAACGCGCGCTCCGCCGTATACTCGCCAATATCCACGCCAGCTGAAAATATTTTTCCATTGGCATCGAGCACGATGAGCTTCACCGAAGATTTTTCCGTAACCGCCCCAATACCGTCCGCCAGTTCCCGCAACATCGACTCATTCAATAAGTTGTGTTCGGGGCGGTCCAGGGTGAGGCGCGCCACCGGGCCATCGACTCGATAACGCACGAACTGGAATTGTTCCGGGCTGCGCCGTGGGGCCTTGCCGAAAACATCCTCGGATTGGATCATGTCTGGCATGGTCAGCTCCCCTAAATGCTAGCATACCTGGCGCACTGCAAACGCCCGGGTCAGCGGATGACGTCTCCAACCAGTAGCTCCCTGCGGCAGAAGTTGTCGTCTATCATCTGCCACCTAACACCTATCGCCTACGATCTTCACGCTATCCACTCTCAACTGTTAACTTTCTACTGTCATTCCGTCGCACGAATCACAACTCACGAGTCACGAATCACTTCTCTTGAGGTATTCTCTCTCCATGCATGACTTGGGATATTTTCGCGAACACCTGGATGAATTTGTACAGATGGCGGCGAATCGCGGAGTCAACATTGATTTCGAGGGCTTCCGTTCGCTCGATCAGGAGCGCCGCGAACGGATCACCGCGGTCGAGCGTCTGAAAGCGGAGCGAAACAAAGCCAGCGAGGAAATCGCGCGGCGCAAGAAGGCGGGCGAAGATGCCTCGGCCTTGCTGGCGGAAATGAAGCGCGTCTCGGAGGAAATCAAAATTGCCGGCGAACGCGCCGAAGCGCTCGATGCGAGTCTCAGGGATTTCATGCTGACCGTGCCCAACCGGCCGCACAGCTCCGTGCCGGTGGGCCATGACGCCAGCGCAAATGTCGAGGTGCGCCGATGGGGCTCTCCTCCCAAATTTGATTTTAAGCCGCGGCCTCATTGGGAAATTGCGGAGGGCGCGGGAATTCTGGATTTCCAGCGCGCCACCAAGATTGCGAGCACGCGTTTCGCGCTCTATCGGGGCCTCGGTGCTCGGATGGAGCGCGGACTGGCGTCTTTTTTTCTCGATACGCATGCCGCGCACGGGTACACGGAAATTCTGCCGCCGTTTATCGTGAACACGGCGGCACTGACCGGCGTGGGCCAATTGCCAAAGTTCGCCGCGGACATGTTTCATCTCGAGGGCACGGATTTATGGTTGACGCCGACGTCAGAGGTGGAACTCACCAGCATGTATCGCGACGAAACGCTCGACGCCGATTTGCTGCCTATCAAAGTATGTGCCTGGACGGCATGCTTCCGTTCCGAAGCCGGAGCAGCAGGAAAAGACACACGCGGGTTGAAGCGCCAGCATCAATTTCAAAAAGTGGAATTGTTCAAGTTTACGCGGCCGGAGCAGAGCTACGAAGAACAAGAATCCCTGGTCGCCGACGCCGAGCGCGTGCTGCAAAAACTGGGTCTGCACTACCGCGTCGTGTTGCTCTGCACCGGTGACATGGGCTTCGCGTCGTCAAAAACTTACGATATTGAAGTGTGGTTGCCATCCGCACATGAGTTCATGGAAATTTCTTCCTGCTCGAATACGGAAGCGTTTCAGGCGCGGCGTTCCGGCATTCGCTTCAAGCCCAAGGGCGGCAAAAGCGAATTCGTCCACACGCTGAATGGTTCCGGACTCGCCGTGGGGCGCACGTGGCTCGCCATCGTGGAAAACTGCCAGCAGGCCGATGGTTCCGTCACTATTCCTGAGGCTCTGCGGCCTTACGTGGGCACGGATCGAATTCCAGCCAAGCCTTAACCCGATCGATATTTCATCCACGCAAAAAAAGGGCCGCAGCACAAAGGTGCGCGGCCCTTCTTCAAGTTGGCAGTGCCAACCGAATTTACATTTTTCCCATGGTGATTTTGTCTACGTGGATGGTGTCAGCGTCCGCCATTTTCCCGGTGACATTCACTTCCATGCCGAGGTCCTTATCAGTGTTCACGCTATCCTGATTTTCGATTTTCATGACCTTCTTGGATTTGGCATCAATGAAGACCAGTGAAGCATTCTTTTGCTTAAGACATTGCAGCGTGCATTGTTTCCCGGCGGCGGTCCCTGCGTTCTTGACGCCGCAGGCGCTGTCGCTGATGTATCCGGTCCAAGTCATTGTCTTCTCATCCGCCGCGAACGTGATGCCCGCGATTGTGAGCACGATTGCCAGCAACCCGATGAGACTCATTGCCTTTCGCATGTATTTTCCCTCCCATTAGAATGTTCTCCGACCAGTGCGGCAAATTGTACACCCCGCACGCTCCGTATGGATTCCTGAAAATTTCTTCGCGTCGCAAAGATAATAGTCGAAGATTTCAAGGCTCCAATGCCAATTACGGACGTCCGGGGCAATCGGATGGGCCAAAATTGAGTAAATTTATCCGGAGTCGGGCCTGGGCCATACGAAATGGGTAAAAACCTTCCACTCGATATAACTACCTTACAATGAGACGCTTAGTGGAGTGTTGGTCATTTTTTGAGTCCCATTTTGGAGATTGTGATCGCCAAACTTCGAACAAGGAGGTCGTTCTTTGGTTGACACCGCTTTTCCGGGTTGACTACACTCGCTTTACTGCGCGAGGAATAGACGCGCATCTTTCGGTTGATCCATCAGGTGGCAATGGCCGGCCTGGTTCCTGGGCGCTTGAAAATAACTAGCGTTGCAGGAACATGCGCGGCAGGCTGGGCCACATCGAGCCGCTGGAAAGCGTTGGCTGGGTGAGCTTACAAGAACAAATAGATCGGTGGGCGGGCAAAGGGATGGCATGGCTTCTGCGTAAGGTAGTGGCTATGGTGCTCCGAAATGTTACGCCAGTGTCCTCATCCGGACGATTTCCCGCCGGCGCTACCCGGAGCCCGCAGAAGACAAGCACCGGCACTCGACCCTCCATCCCTTTGCATCGCGATCCATATTGCGGCACTCATGTCTCACCTGAGATTTCTTTTCGACTCGAGCAAGCGGGCCAGGTTTTCCATTTTTGTTCGGTTGAATGCCGGACGCGGTACAAACAATCATCACAGCGAGCGGCAAGCGCGTAATCGCGTTACTCAAGGAGAGAAATATCCATGGCCACGGTGGTAAAAACGGTTCCCCAACCCGTCGTACCGCGGATGGCGCCGCGTGAAGATTTAAATCCGTTCCGCATCGCGCAAATCCAGTTCGATATGGCGGCGGAGTACCTGAAACTTGATCCGGGCCTGCGGCAGATTCTGCGCACGCCGAAGCGCGTAATGGAAGTTGCGATCCCTGTGAAACTGGATAACGGCCAGGTGAAAGTTTTTACCGGTTTCCGCGTGCAGCACAATGTGGCTCGCGGTCCAGCCAAGGGCGGCCTGCGGTATCACCCTAACGTGACTGTCGACGAAGTGAAAGCGCTGGCCGCATGGATGACGTGGAAAACGGCGACGGTGAATCTACCGTATGGTGGCGCCAAGGGTGGAGTCGTGTGCGATCCCAAGCGCATGTCCAAGGGCGAACTCGAGCGCATGACGCGCCGCTACGCCGCTGAGATTCAGCCTATCATTGGCCCGGAAGTCGATATCCCCGCGCCCGACGTATACACCGACGCGCAAACAATGGCGTGGATCATGGACACCTACTCAATGACCGTGGGGCACGCGTCGCCGGGTGTCGTCACGGGCAAGCCTGTCTCGATTGGCGGTTCCGAAGGCCGCTCGGACGCAACCGGGCGAGGCTGCCTGTACGTTGTCGAAGAAGCGTGCAAGGTGAAGAAAATTTCGCTGCGGGGCGCCTCGGTCGCAATTCAGGGATTCGGCAATGTCGGCTCTGCGGTTGCGCGCTTATTCGCGGAGAAAAAAGCCAAGATCGTCGCGATCAGCGATTCGCGTGGAGGTGTACACAACCCTCGCGGAATCGATCCCCTGCGCGCCATCCGTTACAAAGAGCGCGCCGGCACGGTTGTTGGAATGCCTGGCGCATCGCGCATCTCCAATGACGAACTGCTGGCTCTCAAGTGCGACATTCTGATTCCCGCGGCGCTTGAAAATGTGATCACGCTGCACAATGCCGATCAGATTAAGGCGAAAATCATTGCCGAAGCTGCTAACGGACCCACCACGCCGCATGCCGACGAAGTCCTCGCGCGCAAAGGCGTATTCGTCGTGCCGGATATTCTTGCCAATGCCGGCGGCGTAACGGTCAGCTATTTCGAGTGGGCACAGGATCTGCAGGGCTTTTTCTGGCAGGTTCAGGAAGTCAACTCGAAGCTGGAATCCGTGATGAAGCGCGCATTCAACGACGTCCACGAATCAATGCGCAAATTTCACGTTTATCCCCGCGCCGCGGCATACATTCTCGCCGTCGGTCGCGTTGCCGAAGCCATGACGGTGCGAGGACTTTTTCCGTAGGGCGAGTAACGACTGATTAAAAAATCCAGCTGAGCTGTATGGTGGAAACCCGGGAACGCCAATCTCCTGATTGGCGTCCTGTAAATTCGCCAATCGGGAGATTGGCGTTCCCGGGAAACACCGCCGGTAGATGTTTGCCTATCCCGAATGGAATCTCGTAAGAAATGCAGGCTAGCGTTGGGAAGCCTTGCCGGAAGCCACTCTTTCATTATATTCCGCTGATTGGCGACGAGGCACCGAAAGAGTTTTCCAATTCGGCCCGACGAAATGTTTCGCAAGAAAGACGATTTGTCCGACGTGATACGCGTAATGTCCCATCTGACGGTTGACGGCCTGCATCACTGAGTGCGCTTCTCCGCGAATGGGGATTTTGCGGCCCATATCCGCCTCGGTTAGCGGCTCCAGAGCGTCAAAAACAAGCTTCCAGTTTGTTTCCCACAGCGCCATTATCTCTGCCCGTGTTTCCGGCGGAGTTTCAAATTCAGTGTCGCGATGCCGGTCGGGTTTCTCGCCATCAGATGTAAGAAAATCAGTCCAGCGCGAGCGCATGTTCCCCGCCATGTGTTTCACGATCGTAGCGATGGAGTTTGATTCGTCATCCAGAGTGATATGGAGCGCGTCGTCGGGAGTTTGCTGCAGCGCGCCATCACCGAGTTTTTTGTAATAACGGAAGAGGCTGAGCGAGTCTTTCACGTAGTCGGTTGTGAATTCGAGTGCCATGCCCGAATTCTGCTCCGTCGTCGCACGAAAATCAAGCGGATGGAAAGGCATCCCCCCGACGGCCTGCGTGAGGTGTCACCGTGAATCCATTTCTGGCGTAGAATAGTGCCATGGCCAAGAAGCCAACACCGCCCATCGAAGTGATCTGCCCGTGCTG
>JAOAPW010000398.1 GCA_025463105.1 Candidatus Acidiferrum typicum
GCGTTCCGGTCAAACTGCTTTGGACGCGCGAAGACGATATGGCTCACGATTTTTACAGGCCTGCGGGATTCCATTTCCTCAAAGCTGGCCTCGATTCTTCCGGAAAGCTTGTCGGATGGAAAAATCATTTCGTAAGCTTCGGCGAGGGGAAGCAATTCGCTGCAGCGGCTAATATCCCTTCGAATGAATTTCCGGGAACTTTCCTTTCTGATTTTTCTTTCGAGGCCACATTGATGCCGTTTGGCGTGCCCACCGGTGCGATGCGCGCGCCGCGCAGCAATGCGTACAGTTTTGTGTTTCAGTCGTTCATTGATGAGCTGGCGCATGCCGCGGGCAAGGATCCGCTTCAGTTCCGGCTGGATCTTCTCGCTATGCCGCGCGTGCAAAATCCCAATAATCCGCCCAATCCGGGCGAACCCGACGTTGACGCGGCGCGCATGAAAGGCGTTCTGGAACTCGTCGCGGAGAAATCGGGCTGGAGTTCGCGCGGGCAGTTGCCGAAAGGCACGGCAAAAGGCGTGGCGTTTCAGTTTGCTCATCGAGGATATTTTGCCGAGGTGGTGGAACTCAGCGTGGATGCGAACAATAGAATCAAGGTTCACAAGATTTGGGTGGCGGGCGATATCGGCAAGCAGATTATTAATCCGAGTAACGCGTTAAATCAGGCGCAGGGCGCCGTGATCGAAGCGCTCAGCCATGTAATGGGCTACGAAATCACCATCGACAAGGGCCGCGCGGTGCAAACCAATTTCCACCAGTATCCGCCGGTTCGCATGACGCAAGCGCCTCCCGAAATTGAGGTCCATTTCCTGACGACGCCGAATCCGCCGACTGGACTCGGCGAGCCGGCGCTGCCGGCGATTCTTCCGGCAGTGTGCAACGCGATCTTTGAAGTTACCGGGAAGAGAATTCGTTCGGTGCCGCTGTCCAAGCAGGGATTCAGCTGGGCGTAGAACGGATTTCAACACGGAGCGCACAGAGGTCGCAGAGAAGAGGAAGAAAAAGATTTTCTTCTTCTCTGTGTTCTCTGTGCCCTCTGTGTTGAAATCTTTGTACTTCAATCAACGAGTCAGCATCTCAAGGTTCGCGAGACGCCAAATACGCGGCTACCGCTAAAAGATCATCAGAAGTTAATTTGGAGACTACCGGTTTCATCAGGCTTGTCCACTCACCGTTTCGAGAACCTTGCTGAATGTCCACTAACTGGCGCATCAGATAGCTGGGAGAGCGGCCCGCAATTCCCGGCACTGGACCGAGGCCCTTCAAGTCCTCGCCGTGGCAGACGCCGCAACGCGTTGTCTTCCCGGTACCACCTTTTTCAACCAGGTCTTCACCTTTTTTTAGGCTTCCCATCGGCACATACGCGATGAAGCCGGAACGCGAGTCGCGAAGTATCTCGGTTGCTTCGGTATTCACCGGCGTTTCTATGATGCGTTGGCCGATGGGCTCCGTCTCATTTCCCTCGCGCCTCAAAAACATCCCTCCTCCGATATACGTCTTCGGAACGGTGGAGGTTTCGATGACCTTGATCCAGGGCGTCCATTTCATCGAGCTAAAATACCGAGCGGCGGCCGCAATCTCCTCGTCACTCATCGCCTTCGCGAAGCCAATCATGAAATAGGTGTTGGGTTTTCTTTCGTCCGAACTTTTTCTCGCGCCGTTTTTGAAATCGTTCATGGTGTGCACGAAATAAGAATAAGGAAGTCCTGCTATCCCGGCATTTTCAGGACGGCCCTTGCCATTTGGATAATGGCAGAGTGAGCAGGCGCGCACGTCGGGTTGCCGGCCGTGCGCCACGATTTCCGGCATCTGCGGATGGTCAGCGGGATACCAGTCGGCTGGACCAAAACTATTCTGGATTTGGGTGCGAGTGAAGGAAAAATTGCTGCCGGGAAGATGTCTGATTGTTCCGTCATCCCGAACCGGGGAAAACAGTGGAGGAGGCGGGGGATCGCTCGTCGCCGCGCCGGTCGGCGATGTGAAGCCGTACGCCCATGGCGGCGGCGCGCCCGTATCTTTCCCCTGTTGCGCAGGAATTCCCGCGATCACGGGGAAGAAAAGCAAAGCAAGTACAAAGATCCGGATAAAAACTCGCAAAAAGCCTCCTCCAGCATTTTCGCGCCTCACGAAAAATTATATTAGAGATCGCTGCCGGACTGAATATCCATATCATGCGGAATTTTGGAGTTCAACTGGACTTTGCGCTCTGCATCCCGGGAACGCCAATCTCCTGATTGGCGGGCAACGATTCGTGGCACAAAACGCCAATCGGGAGATTGGCGTTCCCGGGACTCCAACAATACGGTTCGTTCGCGGTAGCTTCCGTAATCTTGAACAGGATTTTTTGGCTCTGGTGTATATTATTATTATCTTTACGGGTGAAATTTAATGCGGAGGTTTCCGGCCGGTCGTTTATGCGCAGGCTCCACGCTTCACTTGAAGCGTTCAGTGTAAAGTAGAGCCCGCACCCGTCGGGGAAGCACAGCTATGAATAATAATCGGGTGATTGCGACAGCTTTAGCAATGTGTGTCCTATTGATTTCAGTTCCGCTGTTCGCCCACCATTCGGGCTCGGCCTTTGACCAGGAACATTCCGTCACGCTGAAAGGGACTGTGGCCAGTTTTGAGTGGTCCAACCCGCATGTATTTATCGGGCTTGACGTGAAGGATGACAAAGGGGAAGTCGAGCAGTGGCGGATCGAAGCGAATAGTCCAAACATGCTGACCAGAGTCGGTTGGAAGAAGGACATGATTAAGGAAGGAGATCAGCTCGCTGTTACCGGATTTCTCGCCAAGACCGGAAGAAAGATCATGCGTCTGCACAGCCTCACGCTGGCAAACGGTCAGCAGTTTGATGGAGAAGGGTTCAAGTAACAGGAGTTCATGGTGCAAAATTATTTCATGGGATTGGTTCTCGCGGCAGCGGCGCTGAGTTTTTCACCTAATACATTTTCCCAAACAGCGCAGCACGCGGCAGCCGCAAAAGCCCATTCCGTTTCCGCTCAACCGGACTTTTCCGGCGTCTGGTTTATGCCCGAGTACCATCGCACTCTTCTTCCCAAGGAAGATCCACCATTTCAGCCATGGGCCGAGGCGTTGCTCAAAAAGCGCGACGTTGAGAACAACACTTCTGATCCCGACACCGGTCCCGATCCTATCGAGCGATGTATTCCACCCGGCGTTCCACGAATCATGTTGCAGCCGTTTCCCTGGGAAATCGTTCACGCGAAGGACCGCGTACTCATGATCTTCGAGTATCAGGCATTAACGCGGCAAATTTTTATGGATGGGCGAGGACATCCAAAAGATCTTGAGCCGACTTACATGGGGCACTCGATCGGGAAATACGAGGGAGACACACTCGTCATCGATACGATTGGTTTCAACGACAAGACTTGGCTTGATCCTATGGGCCTTCCGCATTCCGATGCCCTGCACGTTGTAGAACGCATCCGCCGCGTTGATCATGACACCCTGCAAGTGGATTACACGATAGACGATCCGAAAGCGTATACAAAGCCCTGGACCGCTCAGAGAATCTTCAACCTGAAACCGGACTGGGAAATTAAGGAATATGTTTGCGCCGAAAATAACGAGGTCAAGTAGCACAGGCTTTTTATCCTGAACAGTAGTGAAGGACAGCCTGTCTGGTTTTGATTTTTGTTTTACGCAATCAACTTCCGCTTGCGGGCCACGAATGACAAGTTTGGCAAACGGTTGGCGCATTGTTTGCAGCATGGCATTTGATACAGACGCCCATCGTGGTTACGCTCGTTGCTTCCGACATGGTATCCATCTGCGCGACCTGGCCATGGCACGTTTCACACTTCATTCCCGCTTCCAGATGCTTGCGGTGAGCCCAGTTCACGCCAGGAAGAACCGCATAGACGCGCACCCAGGGTACGGCTTCTTGTGATTTCGCGAACCCCGCAAGTTTCTGAATCGCGGGTTTGCTCTTAGCGACAGAAGTGTGACACGACATGCAGGTGCTGGTAGCTGGATACGTCATCAGCTTTCCTGGATCAGGATTTGTGTGGCATGTCTTACAGTCGAGACCCAATGCCAGATGCGTCTTGTGGCTGTACGGAATGGGCTGCACGGGCGGCTGATGTTCAGCCAGGTTTGCAGGCACAATCTGTTTCGCGTCTGGCGTCCCCGCCGGCTGTTGTGCGCGGATGCTGAATGCAAGAATGAGCGCCGCGACGAGCGATATCGCAGTCAGCGCAACTGTCCGTGTTCGCTGTTTGGTTCTCACAAACACTCCTCCCGGGTCGCTACGAAGTTTTACGTCCATTCTTGCTCACCACTTCCTCAATGCTGGTGCCAAAATCCTTCAGCATAACCGTCGCCGCACTGCGTCCCGGCAGCCCGGTAACCGATCCCCCTGGAGCGGTGCAAGCGCCGGTCTGGTACAACCCGGGAATGGGCATGCGGTAATTGACCCAGCCGGGTACCGGGCGCATGTTTCCCGTTTGCGCGGGATTGCTGGCCCCGGCATGCGCGCTCCCCCGCCACCTCGCCGGATTCATGCGTTCGATATCGAGCGGACTCTCGATGAACTTGCCCAGAATCTTGTCCGGAGTAAGATTCGGCGCAAATCGCCGCAAGTGATTGAGGAGGGAGTCCGCGACTTCGTCCTTGATGTTGTCCCAATGTTTAGCGCCTTCCTTCAATCCGTACGGCAAATTAGTTTCAATTTTCACCGTGTGGTATCCGGCGGGCGCGCGGGTAGGGTCGGCAACACTGGGAGACACAATCTGAAGTCCTGGTGGTTCGTCGAGATTAATCTCCCCGCGAGCGTCCCGGTAGCTCATCGCAAGGTAATAATCCAGCCGGGGGGCGATGGCAGCCTCGCATGTAGAAATCGTACCGCCTGCCGCGAGAGGATATTTCGGCGCTTCCGATGTCGCGTAATGGAGACTCATCATGGCGTGCTCGGGCCGAAACAACTCCACAC
>JAOAPW010000445.1 GCA_025463105.1 Candidatus Acidiferrum typicum
GCACCGCAAAAAAATCCACAAGATCGATTTCCTCAAAACCCGAGTATTTGCCGACAAACTCGACGGAGAATGCGCTGGGTTTGCCCTGCCGCGTGATTTGCGGTGAGGAGTCGCGCGCGACCCAGCCATCGTCATGTCGCGTGATTGCTCGCAGCACATGCTCGCGTGGCTCCGGCCGCAGAAATCGGTCGTTGCCCCAGCGCTCAGCGAAGTCGCCAGACAAGCGCGCGTGGTCGGGATGTGTAACCAGCCACCACCCGGTTTCGGTCTCGAGCCGCAGCATTTCTTCTTCTCCTCAAATTTTAATCTTCGCCTATATCCTCGTTCCATACCTCCGGATTCAATCGGATGTATTCGGCGAGCAGAGTGACACACTCATGGGAGTCAAGATCGATCACCTGAACACCCAGCGAACGCAGCCAGTCCAGCCCGCCCTGAAAATTTCTGCTTTCGCCCACCACCACTGTGCCGAAACCGAATTGCCGCACGAGTCCGCTGCAGTACCAACACGGCGCGAGCGTGGTGACCATGATCAAATCCCGATAACTGTGCTGGCGGCCCGCATTGCGGAAGGCGTCTGTTTCTCCGTGCATGGAGGGATCGCCATTTTGCACGCGTCGATTATGCCCGACACTGACAAGGCTGCCGGTCGCATCGAAGATTGCCGCGCCGATGGGAATTCCGCCTTCGGCTAGTCCTGTGCGCGCCTCCGCCAGTGCAACTGTGAGCATCCCGGAAAAATCAAGTTTTTCTGTCATCGCCGTGCAGTCCAGTCAGGACAAGTGCTCGTAACAAAATTGGAAATCAGTCGCCTTGGAATATTTGGAATATTACTGCCGAAAATCCCGTGGCTCAATAAGGCACTTTGTTTGACTGCTCTTGCCACGAGAGAAAGGCCTGGAGCGCTTCTTTGTGCATCATCTGCACCATGGAAATCTTGCGCCGTGAATGCGTTTGCGAGATTTCGCTGTAGATGAGCGAGTCGTCAAACCCGATCCTGGCGGCGTCCGCCGCGGTATTTCCAAAAAAGAGGCGGGTCAGCCGCGCCCAATAAATTGCGCCGAGACACATCGGACAGGGTTCGCAGGATGTATAAATCTCGCAGTTCGTCAACTCAAACATTTTGAGTTTTCTGCAAGCCTCGCGAATCGCCATTACTTCCGCGTGCGCTGTGGGATCATTCAACTTCGTCACGCAATTCACACCCTCGGCAATGATTTCGCCTTCTTTCACGACAACTGCGCCAAAAGGCCCGCCGCGTCTCGAGCGGACGTTCTCAATCGAGAGCTCAATTGCGCGCGCCATGAAGGGGTTCTGCATAGGAAAGCAAGTATAAGCCACATCGTATTATTTCCAAGTAAGAGCGCGTCCGCGCGGTTTCTTTGAGCGCGATGCTAGTATAAACTCTCGAAGTCGCGCAAAAACATGGCGTGCTAGTGGGTCTTGAATTTAAACCTGCCCCCTCCGTTCCGAAATACACGGAACGGAGAGGCCTCTACAAAACCATGTCTCCCTCGTGCGGGTTGCCTTTTTAGCGGCCGCCCGCTTTTTGGGCGGGCAGCTTTTTGTTTCGTTCGCATACGAAACTGACTCACTATGCGACGCTTGGAGCCACGGATTTGCAAGCCTTTCTCTCGCGCCGGACGGTCACACCGGAAGGAATCCTCCCCAGGGCCATCCTAGTGGAAGGGGAGCAAATCCAGGCGGTCGTTCCTCTGGATCAAGTGCCCTCCCAAGCCCAGATTCTCGATTTCGGGGAAGCTGCCATTCTTCCAGGCCTCGTCGATCCACACGTACACATCAACGATCCAGGCAGAGATTGGGAGGGTTTCGAATCTGCAACACGCGCGGCCGCGGCAGGCGGGTACACGCTCCTGGTGGACATGCCTCTGAACTGTGTGCCGGGAACTACGTCGGTGGAAGCGCTGGAAGCCAAACGCGAAGCTGCTCGTGGCCGCTGCCATATCGACTGGGCAGCCTGGGGCGGACTGGTTAGCGGCAACCAAGAAAATATTAAACCGCTCGCGGCCGTGGGCGTACGCGGCTACAAGTGCTTTCTCATCGATCCGGGGATCGACAGCTTTACGATGGTCACCGAACGCGAACTACGCGAAGCTCTACCGCATGTTGCGCGAACTGGCCTGCCGCTGCTCGTGCACGCCGAACTTGCCGGCCCCGTGGACGCGGCCACTGCAGCACTGACTGGAGCCGATTGGCGGACCTATGCCACATATCTGAAATCGAGGCCGGACCAGGCGGAGCTATCGGCGATTCGGCTGATCATAAAACTGTGCCGCGAATATTCTTTCCGCGCGCACATCGTTCATCTAGCGACGTGCCAAGCTCTTCCAGAGCTGAAGGCCGCGCGTGCAGAGGGCTGCGCCATCAGCGTGGAAACGTGCCCCCATTATTTGCACCTGACCGCCGAAACCATCCCGGACGGAGCGACTCTTCACAAGTGTGCGCCGCCGATTCGAAATCGCGAAAACCGCGAACAATTATGGCAAGGACTTAAAGATGGCGTGATCGACCTGATTGGTACCGACCATTCTCCATGTCCACCGGCAATGAAGCGGCTCGACGAAGGAAACTTCAAGACCGCCTGGGGTGGCATTTCCAGCCTCTCGCTATCCCTGCCGCTCATGTGGACCGAAGCCACCCGGCGTGGCTTTGCGTTGTCTGACATCGCTAAATGGATGGGAGAAGGTCCGGCGAGGCTCGCAGGATTTAGCTCGCGCAAAGGCCGGATTGCGGCAGGCTACGACGCGGACCTGGTCATATTCGACGCAGATTCCGAATTCGTGGTGAACAAAGACCGTCTCTACTACCGGCACCCGGTTTCGCCCTATATGGGTGAAAAACTTCGCGGCATCGTGAAGGCTACTTACCTTCGCGGGAAACTCGTGTTTGCTGATGGCACGTTTCCCCGCGAGCACCTGGGCAAGGAGTACGGTTGCGTATAGGATGGGGAAAACCAACGGTCACTCGTGGAAATTCATTCCGTTTTCGTTCACAATAGCGGCGTCCAGAGCTTACCCGCTCTTCGTCCATGATGACGCGCCACGCGAGATAAGAATCTTCTGGCGAATCGACCAGTCTTGCGAATCATCGGAGCTCAGTTGGGTCTGAAAAGCGATCGGATCGTCGGGCACCCGTCGCCGCGAAAAGAAGGCCGCGACAAGGTCACCGGACAGGCGCGGTATGTCGATGACATTTCCCTACCCGGAATGATTTACGGCGCCACGGTACGCAGCCAGATTCCACGAGGCAAAATCAAGAAAATAACATTTGGTCCCGGAATTAACTGGAACGATTTTGTTATCGTATCCGCGCAAGATATCCCCGGAAAACACTACATCGCACTGATCGCAAACGATCAACCCTGCCTTGCGGATGGAATGGTCAACCATCCTGAAGAGCCCATACTTTTGCTGGCCCATCCGGACCGGCACATTCTCCCGAAAGCCGTCGCGGCGGTTTCCATCGAGTACGAACCGCTTCCCACTGTCCTCGACATCGATGCGAGTGAGCGACAGTCCCCAATTATTTGGGGCGCGGATAACATTTTTAAATCGTACTTGATCGACAAGGGTGACGTTGAAAGCATCTGGGAACAGGCGGATCACATCGTCGAGGGCGAATATTTTACCGGCGCGCAGGAACAACTCTACATTGAGACCAACGGCGTGATCGCCCAGTTTGACCCGGAGCAAGGCGTAACTGTTTGGGGTTCGCTGCAGTGTCCCTACTACGTACACAAGGCGCTCATGGCGGTTTTCAGTCTGCCGGAAAATAAAGTGCGTGTCGTGCAAACCGAAACGGGCGGCGCGTTCGGCGGGAAGGAAGAGTACCCTTCCATACTTGCGGCGCACGCGACGCTGCTGGCCATAAAATCCCGGCGGCCCGTTAAAATGATCTACGACCGCGAGGAAGACATGACCGCCACGACGAAGCGGCACCCTTCCAGGACGCGGCACCGCACGGCCGTAAGTTCCGATGGCAAAATTCTTGGCGGCGAAATTGATTTAACAATTGATGGCGGGGCGTATGCAACATTGTCATCCGTAGTTCTTTCTCGCGCCACAATTCACGCCGGTGGTCCCTACTACTGGCCCCACGTTCGTATTCGCGCGAAAGGAGTGGCAACGAACACCCCTCCCCAGGGAGCCTTTCGCGGCTTCGGTGCGCCGCAAAGTATATTCGCAATGGAACGGCACATGGATCGCATCGCGCAGGTGGTGGGCCTTTCGCCCGTGGAGATTCGGCGCATCAACTTTCTGCGGCCGGGGCAGACAACGACGACCGAACAGACCGTGAACGAACAAATCGATCTCGGAAAACTTCTTGACCGCGCACTCGATCTTGCTGATTACAACTCCAAGAAGCTGCGCTTTGCCAAAGCGAACCGTGAGTCCGGGTCACAAAAAAAAGGACTGGGAATCGCCGCATTTCTGCACGGTGCGGGATTCACTGGATCTGGAGAACTTTACCTTGCGTCCGTAGCCGGTATCGAAGGACGCGCCGATGGTAGCGTCCACGTCCTTGTTTCAAGCACCGAATTCGGCCAGGGGACCAACACTGTCCTCTGCCAAATCGCGGCCGAGGCTCTTGACCTCCCCTATGAATCAGTTGGTATCGCCCAGCCGGACACCATGGAAGTTCCCAACAGCGGGCCCACGGTCGCGTCGCGCACCGCTATGGTTGTCGGAAAGCTGGTCGAATCCGCCGCGCGAAAATTGAAGAGCACGCTGAAGGATAGTGGCCTGCTTGGCGAGATTTACACACCAGAAGAATTCCGCGACGCTTGCCGCAAATATGTTTCCACGCACGGACAATTTCGCTCGTTCGCACGT
>JAOAPW010000447.1 GCA_025463105.1 Candidatus Acidiferrum typicum
GATATGAGTGAATTGCGGACTGCCGGCGCATTCACCAATCGCCCAAACATTGGGAGCGGTTGTCTGGAGCTGGTCGTTCACCTTCACGTAGCCTCTTTGATCCAATTTGACGGCAGCGACTTCCAGCCCAATTCCGGCGGTGTTGGGTACGCGTCCGGTCGCAACAAGGATGTCGCTGCCCGTAATTGTCGTTTCGCCGGATGACGTTCGCGCGACGAGGTTAATACCAGTTCCGGAACGACCGTGCACGCTGACGATTTCGGCAGGGGCGATGACGTCAATTCCGTCACTGGCGAATATCTGGAGTAGCGCGGCTGTTACGTCCGGGTCCTCTTTCGCAAGAAGATGCAGGCCCCTCTCAAGAATCGTCACGCGACTTCCAAAACGACGATAAGCCTGAGCGAATTCGAGGCTGACATAACCACCTCCGAGCACAATTAGGTGTTCGGGCAGACGATCTAGTTCGAGAACCTCAATGTTCGTTAACGGCCCGGACTCTGTCAGACCGGGCACCGATGGAATCGACGCGTGAGTCCCAAGGTTCAGAAATATTCGTTCGCCAGTCAGCGTTCGGGTGCCACCGTCATTCAGGCGCACGTCCAGCGTCTTGGAATCCGTAAACTTCGCTTCGCCCATGACAAGTTCGGCACCGCTTGCCTTGTAGCGGTCCAAGTGCATGGCGATCAAACCCTCGACCATCTCGCGTTTTCGCTTTCGAACCGCTGCCATGTCAGACGAGGCTCTGCTTGGTGTAACTCCAAATCTGGTTGCGTGATGCACGAGATCCGCGACTTTAGCGCTCCAGATTTCGTTCTTGCTGGGAAGACAATTGACATTCGGGCAGGAGCCCCCGACCCACCGCCGTTCGACTACTACCGTTTGTTGTCCGGATTGTGCCAAATGCCAGGCAAGGAATTTTCCGCCTTCGCCGCTTCCGATGATGACATTCTTATAATTGTCGACACTCATGTGAGATCCTTTCGTCAATCGCCTGGTAGTTCAGGTTGCGACCGGGTTCCGTTCCTTCAGGAACTTGCCAGCTTAAAACACTCGATAGTCAGCCTGAACCTACGAATGGTTGGATTGCCGTCGCACCCCTGCGCCAGCCTGTGTCCAACAATCGCGCTCGGTCTGACTTCTGATCAAAGTCGTAGGCCAACACGCGCCCAGAAGGATTCTGAGTCCCTCCTCGAAAGCCGAATAGGCGAGGATGACCGGGGTAACGATCGTGGCTCCGGTCATATTGCGCTGCTGGTTACACATTTCATGGGACCTATGCAGCCCAAATGGGCAAGCTAATCGACGAAGTTTCCCCTAGCATAATGGATGCTTTTGTCTGTCATTGCTGGCCGGGAAATATTCGAGAGCTGCAGAATTTTATCGAGCGAAGCGTTCCCGCGGACTATAAATTGATACTAACTGAAGCTGTGGCCGTCTGTGCGAGCGCACAATCCAAGCCCCTGCAACTTCTTTCCTACCTTTAGGATGGTTGGAGCCGAGGCCCGGACTTGAACCGGGGACCTGTCGATTACGAATCGACTGCTCTACCAACTGAGCTACCTCGGCTTGGCGTAATTCACTCTAGCATCGCGCGGAAAAAACTGTCAAACGCCGTGAGGAGAACTGCTGCGAGAAATGACTATCGCGAAAAAGGATACATCAGCCAGCCGATCCCGATTGCCACGAGCAGAAACGCGAGGAAAGCCCAGCCGAAATATTTCGCGCGTTCCACCGCGTCGCGCTTGGACAGAAACGCGAATGTAGCGGACACCGCAAGCGAGAAGAGCGCCAGGGCTTGAAAATGCGTCAGGCCGGAAAAAAGTGTGTTCATCCAGGCTCCCCGTCCATTAGGCTCTCCGCCCACGGCCGATTTCATAGGCCTCGAGCACGGTCAATAAGTTCAGCATTCCGGCGGTAGCGAACATTCGCGTTCCGTAATCGCCGGACGCGTGGGCAACGTCGGGACCCGCACTTTGGATCGTGTGTGACAGAAAATAAAAAGCGCCGGTGCCCAGGTCCGCAAAAAATCCGAGCCGATCGAACATGTCCGCCGAATTCGCGCCAAAGACTCCTCCGCGCATGGCCAGGCCCGCCCACGCCAGTCCTCCAACACACAGAAAATAAACTAATGCCTTACTCCATTGCCGCAACAACAGGTGTCCGAGACCCGGAATGGCCCATCCCGCAACCGCCGCGGAAATCGCGAGCGTAGAACTGCCTGTGACCTGTTCCTGTTTGACTGCTTCGCTCACGTCGATTGTCCTCACGCCAGCAGAGCCGGCAATTCTGTCTGCACCGCGCCGGTTACGTCGGCATTGCCTTCTTCCACATAAACATTCACTTCACTACGCACGCCGAACTCGGGTAGATAAATTCCCGGCTCGACGGAAAAACACGTGCGGGGGATGATGCGCCGGACGTCGCGCGTTTCCAGGCCGTCCATATTCGCGCCCGTGCCGTGAACTTCCTGCCCGATATTGTGGCCGGTACGATGCACGAAATATTTTGCGAATCCCGCCTTGCGAATCACTTCGCGCGCCGCGCGATCCACCTGCCAGCCTTCAATTGCGCGCCCGGCCTTCACACCGTTGCGCACGAAAGCGACGGCCGCATCGCGTGCATCCCGCACGATCCGGAAAATTTTGGCATACTTTTCCGGCACTTTGGCGCCCAAATATCCGGTCCAGGTAATGTCGTAATAGACGCTGTTCGCCGCCAGCGTTTTTCCCCATATGTCGAGCAACAACAGATCGCCTTCTCGCACTTGCGCCGAGCCTCGTTCTTTCGGCTCGTAATGTGGATCACCCGCGTGCGGGCCGACCGCGACAATTGGCGGCGAGTCCGACGTCACCCCGCTGGCGCGAAATTGTCCCATGATCCATTGCTGCAGATCGTATTCTGTAAACGTTTCGCTGGAGCGAACGCGCCGCGCCGCCTCTGCGAATGCGCTCTGCGTGATGCGGTCGATCTCGCGGCCGGCCAGTCGATGCGATTCAAGTTGCTGCGGCGTCCAGGCGGCCTCAAACTGCTGTACCAAATCCGCCGAGCTTACCACCTTGCAGCCTTGCGCTCGGATGAGTTCCACGGTGCCGGCATCGACAAGCGATCTGTACGGAATCTGATTCTTCGGCGAATATTGCA
>JAOAPW010000137.1 GCA_025463105.1 Candidatus Acidiferrum typicum
GCTGACATTACCAAATACAAGAAAATGGACTTGTCACTTGATGCAATTACACCCAAATCGATTCGGCACGCCCCTTGTCGATGTGGTCGATGTCAACATAAATCGTATCACCGGCACTCAGGCGGGCGGCCCATCCTTTCGCGACATTGCGAAAGGGTGGGGGGCTCCTGTGGCGTTGCAAACTTAGGCGGGCACGTATAAATTATCGGCTGGCCGGGAAGTCAAAATGGAAATCCCGCATGAACTCCTCGCACTATTTCGTGAAGGCAAGAACAGAAAAAACTTGACCGCAAAGAGCGATGTGTCAACTTTTCAAGTTGATGCATCGAATCGCCATGGAGGAAACAAACATGCAAGCTGCTGTCGTTCCCACTAAAAGCGGTTCCTGGCAGGTTCAAGACGTCCCCAAGCCCCAACCCGGCCCCAACCAGGTCCTGGTGAAAATGCACGCTAGCGGCATCTGTTATACCGATGTGCACGAAACTCTGGGACACATTCCCGGCGAGTTTCCCCGAATCCTGGGCCACGAACCGGTCGGCGAGATTGTGGCCGTGGCCCCTGACGTTACCTCCCGAAAAGTAGGCGATCGCGTGGGCACCGCCTGGGTTCAAGCCACTTGTGGGCGCTGCGAATGGTGCCAGCGCGGCCGCAGGAATTTCTGCCCCTATCAGAAAAGCACTGGGGTGAATCTACAGGGCGGTCATGCGGAGTACATGCTGATGTATGCCGATAGTACCTTCCTGATTCCGGACAATGTTTCTTACGAGCAAGCCGCCCCTATCTTCTGCGCGGGCTATACGGTGTGGAGCGGCCTGCGCTGGGCCGACCCCAAGCCGCACGAGCGGGTCGCCGTGCTTGGCATCGGCGGCCTCGGGCACCTTGCCGTGCAATATGCCAAGGCTGCCGGATTCGAGACGATCGCGATTTCGCATTCACCCGATAAAGATAAAATGATCCGCGAGCTCGGCGCGGATGAAATCGTGCGCGACGGCAAGAGCCTCACCGCCGCGGGCGGCGCGGACATCATCCTCAGCACCTCCAATTCCACCAAGTCAATGGTGGACAGCATTCAAGGGCTGCGCCCCGACGGCCGCCTGGTCATCATGGGCGCCGACGCCGAGCCGCTCTCCGTCTCCGTCATGGATCTGCTCATGCGACGCATTCGCATCATTGGAAGCCAACAGAATGGCCCCGAATATCTTTACGAAGCGCTCGACTTCGTGGCCCAGGGAAAAGTGAAAACAATAGTCGAAACGTATCCGCTGGCTGAAGCTCCGAAGGCGTATCAGCGCGTTGTGGACGGCAAGGCCCGCTTCCGCGCCGTGCTGACGATGTAACACCGTCCTCGCCGCCGCTGAGGAAGCGATGCGGTTGCGGACTTTTTTGGGCGGGTGGCCCATCCTTTCGCGACATTGCGAAAGGGTGGGCCTCTTTACTTCTTGCCGATGAAATCCTCGCCTTAACTTCAGGCTCGATACGTCTGGATATGGTAGGGACGGTGGGGATCGAACTATCAAGCCCACTGTGAGCTTCTGGAAATATCGTGTGGACCGAGCCGGCTGTCGCGCCCAGCCCACGTCGCGAACCTGCTTGAAGACTGTCGACTGGTTTTGGTACGTGCCGTTACTGGAGGAAGTCGCGGGATTCACGTAGACTCAAACCGAATGTAAGCGTCTAGCGACCCGTAGCCGGAAGGGGTTGTCGTGTTGATCCAGGAAATGACCAGGCAGGCGAGTCTGGAAGTGCTGGCGCGCGCTCACGTCGGTAGACTAGCGTGTGCCCAAGAGAATCAGCCTTACGTAGTGCCATTCTACTTCACCTACCACAGCGATTCGCTTTATAGCTTTGCCACGGTTGGGCAGAAGATCGAGTGGATGCGCTCCAACCCGCTGGTCTGCGTCGAAATGGACGAGGTGGTGAGCCCGGAGGAATGGGTGAGCGTAATCGTCTTCGGTCGCTACGAAGAACTGCCGGATACCCCTCACTATGAGGCCGAGCGCGCAGTCGCTTACAATTTGCTGCAAAAGAAAGCCATGTGGTGGGAGCCCGTTTACGTGAAAACGACCCAGCACGGCACACAGCGCCCGCTAGTACCGGTCTATTACCGGATTCACGTCGCTCAGATTACCGGCCACCGCGCAACCCCCTGAGCCGGGCGACATCTTACACACGACGATAATCACTTGTTTTCGGAACATCTGAACCGCCCATTTCCCGCGGTATAGATTCAAAGGCTTGCGGGAGCCTGCGAGGAGGGGTTTTCGGAACAGGGGTAAAGCCGTCGCTAAGCCTAGCTAGTCTTGACCAGATGCGTGAGCTCAATTGAACAGACGTCCAAAATCCAACAGGGTATAAATAATCAAACCGAAGGAAGCTTCACAGAGTCTCGTCACAATACTTGGGCTGGACGGCAAGACCATTTACTCCGCGTGGCTTTTCGAGGTCGTTCACCCGCCCTTGCACAGTTTCCAGAACCTGTGACCGCAACGCTGGCAGACCTGCGTAAACTTATGCATCACTTCGGAGAACCCATGACCGCAACGTTGACAGACCTGCGTGAACTTACGCGTCACTTCGGAGAACCTATGACCGCAACGCTGGCGGACCTGCGGAAACTTACGCGTCACTTTGCACAGTTTGCAGAACCTATGACCGCAACGCTGGCACACCTGTGTAAACTTACGCGTCCGCTTTCCGCATTTGCAGCATTTCAGGGCCACTTTTTATCTGCCGAACGGAAGTGGCATTCGACGACTTACGCAGCACGGTGTCCGCTGAAGCGATGGACAAGGAAGAAAATGACCGCAACGATAAGGAGAAGTTGAATCAGCGCGGCAGCCACATGGAAGACGACGAATGCCCCAATCCACTAAGAAATACAAATCTCATCAGATTCCCTTCTGAACTGCATGGTATCACGCAACAGTCCGGCGGCGTTGACTCTCAAGGCCACGAGAAGTGGACTTCTCGGGACTTGGCAACAATCATCGAATGGGATTCGATGGGCAGAAAGAAGTATCAGCACATCCGATAGGCAAACAGAGTCGCGCTACGCTTCAAGTAAGATAGGGTCGCCGGCCCGCACTTCGCCGGGCGTGAGGACCGTCGCATAGATTCCCGCGCTCTGCCCATGCTTCTGAACGACGCACTTCAGAATTTCTGGACTCGACTCGCCGGTTGCCGGGTCGAGAGTGATCATCACGCAACGCTGATCAACTTCAGTGATGGCGATTCGCGCTGCGCTCCCAATTCGAAGAGTTTTGCCGACCCACTGCAGCTCGTCGAAAGGCCTGCCGTCCTTCAGATCAACCAGCAGATTGGGACGAAAGCGCCACGAATTTTCCTTCGTTCCGCTTTCTTCCGCGATACGCGCAACCGTTTGTCGGCTGATGACGGAGACAGGCGCGACATCGTACGACCCGCGGTAGTCACGCAGCAAAAAGAGCGATCTTCCCGATCTCGCCTCGAGCGCTTTGCGGAGGTCGTCGCTCCCAATGGGCCAATTCTCTCCATGAGCTGTCGCCACCGTCACGGCCACCTCTGGCGTGCCCGCATTTTCGACGGAGGTTCGGTAATAGAGCAACTCCGGCAACTCGCGCGCGGTGAGCCAGGGAAACGAACTTCGAGAGGTCGCCTGAACGAACGCATAGCGTCGGTCCTCCGCGAAACCTTGAAGAGTCAGCGCAGCCGAAGGCAGCGCCTCACCTTGCATAGACTTAACCGGGTACCGTGTAAGCTGGCGAATAACACCCACAGATTGCATGCGATTTCTCCTTGTTGCCGCCCGACGCGTCGGCTCATTCTCGCGCAGGCTGGCGGCGCCCGCAATGGCTCGGAAGACGATGGCGGAGCCGATTGTTGACCACAGTAGTC
>JAOAPW010000474.1 GCA_025463105.1 Candidatus Acidiferrum typicum
CACCGCGAAATTGCCGAGCAACTTCGCAAGGACCCTTCACTGGTGAACAACAGGGAATTTGTGGAGAAGCACCCAGCGTTGCAAACGTATTTGCAGGAGCACTCGGGGGTTCGCGAGGAAATAAAGGAAAATCCCAACGCCTTCATGCGGCAGGAGAATCGCTTTGACCGCCAGGAGGACCGTCGGCAGAGTGAACGCGACAGCGACACCACGCGGGGGCAACTGGCGCGCTTCGACCAGTTCATGGACAGCCACCGCGAAATTGCGGAGCAGTTGCGCAAGAACCCCTCGTTGGTGAACAACAGGGAGTTTGTGGAGAACCACCCCGCTCTGCAAACGTATTTACAGGAACACCCGGGAATTCGCGAGGAGGCTAAGGAAAACCCGAACGCCTTCATGCGGCAGGAGAATCGCTTTGACCGGCAGGAGGACCGTCGGCAAGAAGCTCGCTTCGACCATCAAGAATTCCGCCGTGAAGACGAGCGCAGAGACGAAACATCCAACGGGCACGTGGCGAGTTTCCGAGAATTTCTCGGCGGCCATCCGGATATCGCCCGGCAGGTGTCGAAGAACCCGTCTGTGGTCAAGAATGAAGACTACGTGAAGCACAATCCTGAACTTCAGGGATATCTGAATGCACATCCTGGCATTCGGGGAGAATTGATGGCGGATCCCCAGAAATTTGTCAAATCAACACAACAGTTCAGCAACAGCACTGGGAATGCTGGTACCACCAAGACCCCGGCTCCGGCTGTCGATCTTAAGCCCAAGCAGTAGCTACCTAATCCCGCGGTCTGGGAGGGCCGATTACCCGGCCTTCTCAGACGCGGGCATTTTTTATGCGTGCGCCCATATAGTCATGGAGGCATTATGAATATCAAGACTTCACTCGTTCTAGCGGCGGTCATTGTTTCCGCGGCGCCCCTAAGCGCAAATTCCAATAAGAAAAACCAGCCCGAGAGGGGGATGCTGGAAAAAATGGAAGCGGTCACATGCGGTGCGAAGCAGAAGGGCATAACAGGATTGGGCAGCGTGTGGGCGTCCGTGGGCATTACGCATGTAAACTCCAATGAAAAACTGTGCCCGCAATATTTGCTGCGAACAGACGAAATGGAATATGAAATCCGGCCAACCGACGGCAAACATCCCACGGTTTTAGAGGTTGGTCGTGAAGCTGAGTTCAAGATCAAGAAGAACCACATGGTTCTTTCGGTCCCGGAGGGCAGTGATCGAAAAAAGAGAACGTATGAGGTAGTCGCGATGAGGCCCACAAATCCGGATAGCGACGCGCAAAACTCATCGAGCAAGTCAACGGTGGGACCTTAAGGACTGGTTGAACTGATCAGCCGTGCGCTTCAGTCGTATGACAAAGCTTCAATCGCGTCCTTGCGGCTCGCGAGCCATGCCGGGTAGCTTGCGCCCAGCAGACCTCCAACGATGGCGATCACGGAAGATCGCACGATCCAATCCACCGTAATCAGAATCGACAGAGTCGGAAACGCGGAAAGAAAAAATGCCCTGGCGACGTAGCTCATCGCGATGCCCACAACAATTCCAATCGCGCAAATCAGGGCCGATTCCCCAAGCAGGGCCCTGATGATGTATCCCTTTGATGCGCCGATAGATTTCAGGATGCCAATGTCCCGCGTCCTCTCGATTACGGTTGTATACATGGAAAGGAGAATCACCAGAAAGCCGATTGAAACCGCCAGCGCAATCATGCTTTCGATGAAGATATCGAGGCCGGGAAGATTCGTGGAACTCATCAGGGAAAGAAAATCCTTGAGTGGGCGGATTTCGTAGCGCGGGAAAATCTGGCGCATCTGGTCTATCACCGCCTGCGTGTGGTCCGAGCGCGTACATTTCAAAAAAAATACCGAAGCTTTGTCGCGCGAGCCGGACAAATCCTGCAGAGTTCCGATGGATACGAACAGGCGCGCGCCTTTTCCGTGCTCCACAATTCCCGCGACATGAAAATCATGATCGAGCAGGCGGAAGGTTCCTCCCACCTTGGCATTCTTCGCTTTGGCAGCCCAATCGTCCATCAAGATATCGTCAGGCCCCGCCATATCGTGTCCTTCGAGGAAGACGAACCCGCCCGAAACATCACGGAAACTCTGTGGGTCAATTCCATAAATTACGTCCACGCCGCCCGACGAGCTGAATTGCAGCAGCACTGGGGCGACGGCCTGCACATATTTCATCTCGCGCAGCTTGTCGCCGATCTTGATTGGCATAGGCGCGCCGCTGAACGCCAGGAAAACGGAAGAGGAAGGCGGCTGGAGCATAATGTCCGCGCCAATGCCCTCGATGCGCTTGGCCGTCTCCTGCAGCAGGCCGCTGGTAAGCCCGACGATCAGGATCACGAGAGCCACCTCGACGCCCACAGCGATCACGCTCACAACCGTTCGAACCGGACGGCGCCTCACATTGTTCACAATCAGCTGCTGAATCATGGCTGCGTCCCGGCCTGCTCTTCGCCCACGCGAACAAGTTCGGTCCCTCCGGGCTGGGCCAGCTCAAAGCGGTCCGCGGTAATCTCTTCGTTCACAGT
>JAOAPW010000499.1 GCA_025463105.1 Candidatus Acidiferrum typicum
ATGCTGCGTCTGTCCGGCAACGCTCGCCGCAGCGTTGAGATGCTTTTGATACCAGAGTTGCGCGCAAATGGGATTTTCCTGGAACATGTGCACGTGGTTAAAGCGCTCCACCGGCATGTCGCCCTGGTATTCCACGATGGCTCTGTCAGGGCCTTGCAGATACGCAAAGCCCGCTCCGCCGCGCGGCTTGACGCCTGCAACCTTGGCTTCCGCAATCTGCGCTTTGGTTAATCCCAGTATGCCGCCCGTGCCGGGCCAGGTATCGCTGCTGATCAACACGCTGCCGCCTTCTTCTGTCGTATAAAGAGGCAGGAGTTTTACTTCCTTGCGCTCCTTGTACAGCGCGAGGTTCTTGCGCACGTCAACAACATGCCAGCCGAAGTGCCAGATCGCGGTCTGCGGATCGATCAGTGGGGGCGCGCTGACGCGCGTGAATAGAACGTATACTTTTCCCGCTTTCAGCGCCGGGAAACCCGCAAGGCTCGCCTTCGTCGTGCTCGGGAACTGTTTCATGTAAAACTCAATCGCGGCATCCGGGTTCATCGAATTGAGGTGAAGATGATGGAATCCCGGCGCCGGAAGCGCTTCCGGCTGGCTTTTCGTTTGGGTTCTACTTACTGGCGCGAATGTCATGCAGAAAAGTGCCGCTAGCAGCGCGATTCTAGTTTTCACAAAATTGCCCTCGAGAAGGGAATCGGCATTTACACTTTCAATTCGACCGTTGGCAAACAATATGCCAGCCACGCTCCAGCGTCAACCCCGGATGGGATTCGCCCTTCTTCGACACTTAGCGACCTGGAGACTTTCGTACGGTCTCATATGTCACCAAACTTGACAGCGTCGCCGTTTATTTATAACCTCAGCACGGAACCCATTTATTAAGCCATGAATAAATTACTAATCAGTGTATTAGTCGCTGTCCTGAGTTTCACCCTTCTCGAAATTCCGGCTACAGGTGTGCCGGCGAACCCAGCCTCGATACCGCTCGGCTCGGTTTTGGACGCGGAACGCGCTCAATTGGGCGCGGACATCACCTTCGGCGGCGCAACGATTTATGACGGTGATCGCCTGGAAACTCAGGAAGATGGAATTTTGCGCGTTCGCTTGGGTAAGTCGCAGATGGATTTACTGCCAAGCACTACCGCAGAGGTTCATCGCCTCTCGAACGGTTATGTAGCCAGATTGTTTCGTGGAACCCTGATTGCTTCTTCGCCCTCAGGGCAGACTTTTCAATTGCTCGCGAATGGCGCGACCATTCGTCCTATAGGCATGCAAGCTACTGCCGCGCAAGTGATCTGGGTAAACTCCAACGAACTGTTGTTGACTTGCATCCTTGGGGCGATTCAAGTCTCTTATGATGGCAATATCAAAACCATTGAAGCCGGGAACTCTGTCCGCATGGAAGTGCAACCTGAGGTTCCAGGTCCGCCAGGACAGCCGAGTCGGAAGCGAGCTAAATATTTCTGGATCGTAGCCGGCTCTATTGGAACGGCCATAGGGATTTGGCGCGCTCTGGAAAGCCCGAGCTGCCCTTGAATGGTTGTGCGCTCGATTCCGAATGACGCTGCTTATTCCGGGGCGGCCGTGGAGGACGAAGTCGACACGCAGAGCACTGTCATTTGCGGATCGATCAACAAACGTTTGGGAAGCGTTGCTGTCACAAATTGAAAAGAGGTCTCTTCGCCCGACGTGATAACGTGGCCCAATAATGCTGGTTTTCCGCTTTGCCCTTGCCAATGAATCGGAACTCGCAGAACAAAATGGTCGGGAACATTTTTCTGGATTAATTTGCCGCGCACGAGAAACCCCTTTGCTCCGGGCCGCGCGGTGTACTTCAATTCGTAATCCGGAATTCCGGTGGAGCGGACGTATTGCTCGAAGAACCAGTCCATCGATTGTCCGCCTTCCAGATCCATGGCGGGCGTCATCACGCGCTCGACAGCTTTTTGCAGGTCTTCCGTGGTCAACGCTGCATAACGGTGCGCTTCGAGCAGTCCATGTAGCAGAGCGACAAAACGTTCGTCGGGATTTTTCAAAGCAGAATCCTGCAGCATCATTCGCAGCATGTGAAATACCCACGCGCCTTTCCCATAGATAATTTTTGTGTAGGCGTCGGGGTCGCGCGAAGAATTCAAACGCATTCCGTGCACCAGGGGCCCCGCATCATCCACTGTATATGCTTGACCGGAAACCTGTGCGGTCAGCTCCCTGCGGTAAAGATCCAGCCAGTGCGTGAGCAGACGTTCGCTCGGGTTTTCCTCATCGGTGCCGACGAGCGCAATGTAGTTCGCCAATCCCTCCGTAAGCCACTGGTCGCGGTAGCTGTCCCACCCGACGACGTTGCCCCACCACTGATGCGCGACCTCGTGATAGGGAATGATTTCGTTCAACGCCTCCTGTGAATTGCTGCTCATTCCCACGAGTTGTTGCGCTGTATCCGGCAGGAATGAAAGAGAAGGCAGATAGAGAAGTCCCGGGAATCCCTGCCCAAATGTCCCGGGCACTTGAGAAACCACGAGCTGGTGATAGGGAAATGGCCCCATCCACTGTTTCCCGAACTGCACCGCTTCGGCGATTTCTTGTCCAACCTCTCTTAACGGACCAGCGAGCAGCACAGGGGGATCTTCCGCAAAATTTATGGAGGGGCGCAGGCGCCGATTCGGTCTGAGTGGCCCGGTGATCGTTGGCCCCACGGCTGATTGCGAGCGAACAGAGTTGGCGATGGCATTTTCGAGCGCCGAATTCGTGGCCATCTGAATTTTCACGCCCTCGACGGCCTCAATATTTTCAATCCGGTAATCGCCCAGATTGAACCCGGCAAGCACAGCCGGACCCTCCGACCGCCATCGCCCAGTGCGCCGGTCACCCTCCTCGCGTTCCTCAACTTTTTCTCCCGTGGCTACCAGGCGAAACTTTCGCGGCCAGTGGAAAGTGGTATCAAACAGGGCAAACTGCGCCATCCCTTCAAGGTGCGGATACCAGATCCCGCGGTTTCCCACGAAAAAAACGCCGTTTCCAGCGTCGCTGATTACGTTTCCGCGGTAAGTCAATCGGATGCGATACGTTTGACCCGCGTGCGGCGTCTCCGGCAGAAATACCACCACCATGTCATTGCCACCCTGGGCCAGCTGGTTACGGCTAAGGTCTTGATTCTGAAAAAAATCGAGCGCATGTCCTTCAGCGTCCTGCGCGGATTGCACCGTAAGGAACCGCGAGAGTTCCAGCATGATGCAACGGTCGCTTGTGCCCGTCGCGCGTACTTCAATTGTGGTCGTGCCATTGAGTGTGTGGTCAGTCTCAATGGTCGTATCGATCGTATAGGAGCCCGGTGCGAAAGTAGGTGGCGCGGGTGGCGTGGAAGCATTCGATCCCGCGAAAGAAGCCCAGACATCGTAGAAATGATTTCCCGCGGCCCAGCGATCTTGCCCTATCAGCACGCTGTCGGTTCTGCGGCGATCGATCAGTACGTCAAACGCGCCCAAGCGTTCGTCCACCAGTTCGGCGTAAAAATAGGGCACCGGAGTTTCGGCCACCCAATCCATGACCAGCCGCGTGGTTTGATCCGGATTCAGGTTCGCGACAGATTTGTCCCAGGTGCTCGCAAAATCGTCAGCATTCATGGGCTGGGCGCCGGAGTTGCGCAATTGGTCCAGAATTTCCTCGGCCGATCCGTCGTCAAAACGCAGATAGGCCCGCGAAAAACTTTGATCGAGCAGCGGAACACCCAGAAAATGCGCCAGTGATTTTTTCTCGGCCGGATCGCGCAGATTGGCGCTTACATGTCCGCGGCCGGAAAACACAACTCCAGTGACGCGACCGTCATAGGCCTGCAGAAAACCCAGTATGCCCTCGGAGAAGATCAGGCTTACTGCATCCCGCCTGAGGCGAATCTCATTCACGGTATAAATCCGCGCTGTATCGACGCGCAAAGCGTTTAGCGCCTTATAAATTTCCCGGGGACTCTGCGATGCACCGGCTGGGCGCGGGTTACCCGCTGCCGCGGAGACAAGACACGCCCCCATTACCAGTACGAGCGCGAGAACTGCTCGGAGCATTCGGGCCATGTTCGACCGACTGTAGCAATATTGAGCATCAGGCGGCAAGGTCACGCAGGATCGGGCGTCTCTGCTTGCTAAAATAGGAGCATGGGGTATTCCGCAGCGCACGCCGTAAAATTATTTGTGGCCGTTTGCCTTGCCGCCGTCCTCCCTGGAGTTGTGTCTGCCGATACGATCTATCTCAAGAATGGGAAAAAGATAAGCGCAAGTCATGTGGTGCAGGAAAATGGCCAGGTAAGCTATGAAACATCCGCCGGCGTCCTCACTTTGCCGGCTTCCATCGTCGATAAAGTCATTCACGAAGTTGAATCCGTAAATTCCGCGTCAGCCGCCCCGGCAGACAAAGCTGCCAATCTCCCGATTGCGCCACCGAACGAGTTGACTCGCTCTTCCGATGATGAAATCACACGAGCAGCGGTCCGCGATGGTTCCATCGACAACACTTTACTCGCGAAGCTGGAATCCGAGGCGAGCGCAAGTCCCACGCCCACGGCAATCGCCCATGTAGTTGCAGCTGAGACGGCCGCGGCACAATTCGGAATCAGCGTGGGCGACTTTGAACAAGCTGCGGCCCACTACAATATTGGACTTCGCTATGCGCCTGACAACGCCGGACTGCTGTTGGAAGCCGCATATTTCCACCTCCGGCGCAGCGAATATTCTGCCGCGCTTACTCTGCTCGATCACGCGCGGCGGATTGAGCCCGATTCCCCGGAAGTCGCCAAGCTGTCCGGCTGGGCGTACTACGGATTGAACCGCAACGATGATGCGGTCTCGGAGTGGAAGCGCGCCCTGGCGTTGAAGCCCGACGCGGAGGTGCAGAATGCGCTGGAGAAGGCCCAGCGCGATGCGCAAGAGGAATCCACGTACCGGGAAGGCGAAACGCTCCATTTCCGTCTGCGCTACAACGGCAGCGCCGCACCGGAACTTGCCCGTGATGTTCTCCGAACCCTTGAAGTGGAATTTGATGAAATTTCTTCGACGCTCAATTACGTTCCGCCCGAACCTATCGGCGTGATTCTCTACACCAATCAGAGATTCGTGGATATTACGCGGGCGCCGGGATGGGTGGGAGCCTTGAATGACGGTCGCATTCGCGTGCCTGTCGAAGGCTTGACGTCGATGACCGAAGAACTCGCGCGCGTTCTCAAACACGAGCTGACGCACAGTTTCGTGGGACAGAAAACCGGTGAGCGGTGTCCCGTGTGGCTGCAGGAGGGTATTGCGCAATACATGGAAGGAAAACGCAGCCGGAGTTCAGCCGGCACTCTTTATTCGGCGTACGAGCGGCACATGGAATTTTCTCTGGCATCCTACGAAACTTCCTGGATGAATTTACCGAAAGAAATCGCCTCGAGCGCGTACGCATGGTCGCTTGCCACCGTCGAGGCCATCGTGACGGAGGAAGGCATGGTCACTATCGAAAGGATTTTGGATCGCATCGCGACGCAATCCGCCACTGAAGACGCGTTACACTCCGTGCTGCACGATTCCTACGCGGACCTCATGCAATCCACCGTGCAATATCTCCGCAAAGCGTATCTCTAAAAGAAAAAGGCTGCCCAACACGAAAAAACCCCTCGCCTCTGAAGACGCGAACTACAGGGTTGCGAGCAATCCCGCCAGCAGGGCCGCTCGTTCGGGAAGCGAGCGAATAACTATGTTTTCGCGCGGGCTGTGCGCATTCTCGCCCATGGCGCCTAGTCCATCGAGAGTCGGGACGCCAATCGCGGCCGTGAAATTTCCGTCC